>JAHWJV010000437.1 GCA_019348265.1 Gemmatimonadota bacterium | reverse complement strand
CGGCCGCGATGTCGACGGCCACGTCGCCCGGCTCGGGCACCTGGCGCTGGCGGCGGGCGCCGACGGCGTGGTGTGCTCGCCGCACGAGGCGGCGCGGCTGCGGCAGGAGCTCGGCCGCGCGGCGCTCATCGTCACGCCCGGCGTCCGGCTCGAGGGCGCGGCGGCGGCCGCTGGTGGCCCCGCGGGACGCGACGCTCAGAAGCGCGTCATGAGCGCGACCGCCGCGGTGGCGGCCGGCTGCTCCGCGCAGAGCCGCGTGCCAGCGGGGGCACCGGTCGCGGACCCCTCGGCAACGGCGGCCGAGCTGATGCGATCGACCGGGACCCCCCGCCTGCAGAGAATCACCTTCGGCTGGACGCTGAACGAAGCGGGGTCCAAGGTCTCCGGCCGCGGTGTCGTGCGGGTCGACGCACCCCGTCGTATTCGACTCGATCTATTCGGCCCGCGGAACGAGACGGTTCTCGGCGCCGCCCTGGTCGACGACGAGTACCGCTTTCCCGCCGGCGTGACGCCGGGCGTGGCCCTGCCGTCGCCCTCGCTCTTTTGGGGCGGGATGGGCGTAATCCGCCCACCGGCGGGGGCCACCCTGGTCGGGGCGACCGCCGCGGACAGCACCGCTGTACTCCGTTATCGTGCGACGGACGGGACTACGTACCAGTACGAGACCCGGCGCAGCGCGGGGCTCGTGCGCCTCGAGAATCTCGAGCGCAGCGGGAACGGCGGGCGCCTCGAGACGGTCCGACTCACACGCGACGCCGCCGGCCGCATCCAGAACGCCGCCTATCGGAACTGGGCCGAGTTCCGCGAGCTCACACTCGAGACCGGAGACATCACCGATGTCACGTCTTTTCCGGAAAGCACCTGGCAGCCGTAGGCGGGTAGCCGCCCGGGCGCTGGTGCTGCTGCTCGGCGCCGGCGGGTGCTATTCGCTCACCGGCGGTGGCCTCCCCGGGCACATCCGCACCGTCGCGGTGCTTCCCTTCGACAATACGACCGTGCAGCCTCTGCTGGAGACCGACATCCAGCGCGAGCTCCAGACGTCGCTGCCCCGAAACCTCGGTGTCCGGCTCGCGGAGGAGGCGATCGCCGACGCGGTCATCCGCGGTACCGTGGTCGGCTACGAGGAAGTGGCCGCAAGCGTCCGACCGTCCGATCAGGCGTCGGAGCGGGTGCCAGTCGCTCAGCGCCAGGTGCGCATCACTTACAACGCGGAGATCTATGATCTGAAGGAGGATCGTCGGATCTGGAGCGCGCAGAGCCAGTCGGTCCTCGGGAACTACCAGCCGGACAGCGAAACCCCGGAGGTCGGGCGCCAGCGCGCGATCAGGGAGATCTCCACCCGCATGATCGAGGGCGCGCAATCTCAATGGTGAAGTCATGACCGACCGGATTCGCATCGCTACGCGCGGCAGCGCGCTGGCTCTCTGGCAGGCCCACTACGTCGAGGCCGCCCTCCATGAGGCGCACCAGGACGTGCAGACCGAGATCGAGGTCATCCGGACGACCGGCGACCGCATCACGGACGTCCCGCTCTCGCGGATCGGCGATCGGGGTCTGTTCACCAAGGAGCTCGACCATGCGCTCCTGGACGGAACCGCCGACCTTGCCGTGCACTCGCTGAAGGACGTCCCCACCCGCTTGCCTGATGGACTCGTGATCGGGGCGGTGTCGGAGCGGGAAGATCCTCGCGACGCGCTGATCCTCCCGCTCGGAGCGAGCGGCGATCTCGCAACGCTCCGCGCTGGCGCGCGCGTGGGCACCAGCTCCCTGCGGCGGCGCGCTCAACTCTTCGCCGCACGGCCGGACGTGGAGGTGGTCGATCTCCGCGGCAATCTGAACACGAGGATGGGAAAGCTCGATTCCGGCGACTACGACGCGATCATTCTCGCGGTCGCCGGCGTGAAGCGACTCGGCTGGCTCGACCGCATCTCGACCTTCCTGGAACCGCCGCAATGGCTCCCGGCGGTAGGGCAGGGCGCCCTGGCGATCGTCACCAGGGTCGGGGACGCACCGCTGCTGGAACGCCTGCGGGCGCTGCATCATCCAGACACCGGCCACGCCGTAGCCGCGGAGCGCGCCTTCCTCAACTCCCTAGAGGGCGGCTGTCAGATCCCGATCGGCGCGCTCGCCGCCGCCGCCGATGGCGAGATCTCGCTCGCAGGCCTCGTCGCCGACCTGGACGGACGGACGATCCTGCGCGACAGCCGCAGCGGGCGAGCTTCCGACGCCAGGCAAATCGGCGAGGAGCTGGCCGACGCACTCCGTGCGCGCGGCGCGGAGGACATCCTGGAGCGCATCCGCGGCGCACTCGCTGCGCCGGTGGCGCCGCCATGATGCGCGGCCCCGCGCCTCCGCTCGCGCCCTCCGAAAAGGTTCTCTCACTCGAAGAGCTGCTCGCCCGGTTCGGTCGGCCGCGACGGGCCACCCTGGTCTTCACCAACGGCGTCTTCGACATCCTGCACCGCGGACACGTGGAGTACCTCGATCATGCGCGCCGGCTGGGCGACGCGCTGGTCGTCGGGCTCAACACCGATGATTCGGTGCGGCGGCTGAAAGGCCCGACGAGACCACTGAACCGCGAGGACGATCGCGCCATTGTCCTGGCGGGGCTCGGGGCAGTGGACGCCGTGGTGCTCTTCGGCGACGATACGCCCTTCGCGCTGATCTCGGCGCTGCTCCCCGACGTGCTGGTCAAAGGCGGCGACTACCGCGCCGAAGAAATCGTCGGCGCGCCGGAGGTGACCGCCGCCGGCGGGCGCGTCGTCGTCGCGCCCCTCCTGGCCGGCCGGTCCACCACCAACCTGCTGGAACGCGCCCGGGGAGGCGCAGCGAATGGCTGAACCGACTCGCGCCGCGCGCACGCGGCCGCCTTCAGAGATCAGACCGCTCCACATCGAACGCGGCGTGGCTGCTTACGCCGAGGGCTCCTGCCTCATCCACATGGGCAACACCCGGGTCCTCTGCACCGCCTCGGTCGAAGAGGGGGTGCCTGGCTGGCGGCGCGGCAGCGGCGAGGGCTGGGTGACCGCCGAATACTCAATGCTCCCCCGCGCCACCCACACCCGTACCTCCCGCGAGCGGGGCCAGCTCGGCGGCCGCACCCAGGAGATCCAGCGGCTGATCGGCCGCAGCCTCCGCGCCTGCGTCGATCTCTCCCTACTCGGGGAGTGGACCATTCGGCTCGATTGCGACGTGCTCCAGGCCGACGGCGGAACGCGCACCGCTTCCGTCACCGGCGGCGCCGTTGCGCTCGCGGAGGCCTGCCGCTGGATACTGGCGCGCACCGGCTCCACCGTCAGCCCGTTTCGGCAGCTCGTCGCGGCCGTCAGCGCTGGGATCGTGGACGGCGAGGTGCTTCTCGATCTCGACTACTCGGAGGACTCCCGCGCCGAGGTGGACCTCAACGTGGTCGCG
>JAHWJV010000436.1 GCA_019348265.1 Gemmatimonadota bacterium | reverse complement strand
GGTGTCCTCGACGCGATAGATCCCTTCGGAGTGGGCCGTGAGGTCGCGCCAGTCCCGCGACCCGTCCTTGTTGTGGTCCGGTAGCCAGATGTTGCGCGCGCTGTTCTCCGGTGCCAGCTCACGTTGATAAAAGCGACGCTTGTCCTCCACGTCGCCGAAGGTCATGGACTCGATCATCCAGTCCGGATGCCTGCGGATGTCGATCTCCGAGTTGGCGAACCGCTCCGTCCGGGTGAAGTACGCGCGGCCGAGGCTGTCCAGGGTGATCGCGACCGGGTCGAAGACCAGTCCCTCCGGGGCCCAGACCTCGAGCCGGAGACCCTCCGCCAGCGTCGCGTTCAACGAGTCGCGGCCGGCGCGCGCGAGCCGCGCCGCGTCGGGCTGCGTCAGCCGGACCGTCGACCGGGGGAAGGGCGCCACCGCCTGAGCGGCGGGAACGTCGGCCTGTGGTGGAGCGGCCGGAGGAGCCGAGGCCGCTCGGCATGAGCCGGTGAGCAGGATGACGGGGACGAGCAGCTTCCTAGCTCGGGTGGGTTGCATATCGGGTCTCCAGACTCCGGGTCAGCGCTGGCGCGCGGGTGCGATCTGGCTTCGGCTGCCGCGAGCGGGGCCGCGTGATGGATTCGCCGGCCGGTCTACCTCACGAACGGGTCGATCGGCTGGATCGTGCCGACGGGATTGTGGCGGAGCTTCGTCACCTCGAGGGTCCGCAGGTGCGTGCGGTCGGAGAGCTGGGCGTCGTGGTAGAACAGGTACCAGCGGCCGAGGCCGGACACGCGGCCATCGCCATAACCAGCGCGAACCCGCTACCTCCGCATGCTCAACGTTCACCGAGCGTCTCCTCAAGCCAGCGGCTCCGCTCCCGGTACTACGCGATGTGAATCTGCACCGGCTACGCCGGTGATACTCCCCACAACGTATTGAACTCGCGGGGGATGCACTAGAAGCGCCGGTAGCGGGAACCGGGCGACGTCCCGCACCACCGGCCGCAGGCCGGTGGTTTTGAAACGCGACGGCGTGATCGGCCGGGGAACACGTCCAAGCCAGTGGGAAGCTTTGTAAACACACGTCTCTTGCGCCGCCGGGTCGGCGGTCTGTAGAGTTGTTCCCTCTTCGGGGATGTGTCTCCGCCGCGCGCCGCCGCTCCGGATTACCACCGCGTTCATTTCTGAAGCGCTCCAGGCGGAAACGGCCGAAAGCCAGCCGGTCGAAGGCTCGAGTTCGCTGCCGAATACCGCGATGCGTTCACGCTGCACAACGTCCCAGCGCTCGCCGAAGCACCGCCGCGCTCCACATGTGACTGCGGAGCTCCACAGGGCACGACCGCCGGTCATCCGCGGGCTCACCGGCGCAACGACATCCCGACCCATCAAACCGAGGAAACGACCATGCTGCTGGCCCTGACTCTATCGACCCTGCTTCACGCCGCGCCTGCCGCGGACTCGATCGCCGGCTCCTGGCGGATCATGGGAAGCGTGGAGGGGAATCCCGTCGTCGAGGTGTGCACGATCAAGCAAACGGGCGCCGCGCTCACCGGAAGCTGCAAGTCCGAAGGGGCCGCGGCGCTCGCTATCACGGGTGAGGTGAAGGACGGCGCGTTCACCTTTCGCCACGCGGGCGAGTACGAGGGCCAGGCGCTGACGGTCGCGTTCTCCGCGCCGATTCCGACCGCCACCACGTTCAGTGGCACGATCCACGTCCAGCCATTCGACGTAGGCGGTCAGTTCACCGCTACGCGCGTCAGGCCGAACCCATAGCTGGGCATGGTCGTTGTCGCCAATTCATTCGCCAGGTGAGAGGCCGATGGATCGCGCCGCACTCAGCGGACGACGTTCCCGCGCCATCTCTGTGGCGCAATCGCGTGATCGCCCTCGCAACCTAGACGCAGAGATGAACCGTACGTGGAGCAGGTCGTGGCCGGGAGCGCACGGGGCGGGACGAATCCTGTCGCTGGCGTTGCTTGCGGTGGGCACGTTTGCGGCTCTCGCGGAGGCGCAGGGGGCAGGGCAGGGCGGCACGCCCCGCCCGAACATCGTCTTCATCCTCGCGGATGACCTGGGCTATTCCGACCTGAGCGCGTACGGGCATCCGTACAACCGCACGCCGACGCTGGAGGCGCTCGCGCAACGGGGAATGCGCTTCACGCAGGCGTACGTGGCATCGCCGATCTGCTCCCCGTCGCGCGCGGCGATCATGTCCGGCAAGCACCCGGCGCGCCTCAACCTCACCAACTACCTGGTGGGGCTGAGAACGGATTCCCTTTCGCGGCTTCTCCCCGCGCCCTTCGCGCACCAGATGCCGGCCCGCGAGGTCACCCTGGCGGAGCTTCTGAAGCAGCAGGGCTACAGCACGGGGATCGTCGGCAAGTGGCACCTCGGAGAGGCAGACTCCGTGGCCGCCTTCAACCAGGGGTTCGACTACGACCGGATCATCGGCCGCAACGGTCTCGATTACTACAACTACTCGATCAAGAGCAGGAACCGGGAGATCTTCGCGGATAGTGGGACGACCTACCTCACCGACAAGCTGACCGACTACGGGGTCGAGTTCATCGAGCAGAACCGGGAGCGGCCGTTCTTCCTGTACCTGGCGTACTCCGCGCCGCACGTGTTCATCGTGCCGCGAGGCGACAAGCTCCGCCCGTACATGCAGACGTACAACCGCTTCGGCGGGAAGTACAATCCGTACTACGCGGCGATGCTGGAGAGCCTGGACGACGGGGTGGGGAGGATCCTCGCGCGTCTGCGGGAGCTGAACATCGACCAGAACACGATCGTCGTTTTCACGTCGGACAATGGGGGGCTCGGAATCGACGAGCTCGGACCGGTCCCGACCTCCAACGAGCCGCTCCGCGCCTGGAAGGGGTTCGTATACGAGGGCGGCAACCGGGTGCCGCTGATCGTCAGCTGGCCGGGGCAGATCCCGCAGAACGTGACGAACGACAACTACATCACGGGCACGGACTACCTCCCCACCTTCATGGAGATCCTGGGGGTGCGCACGCTCCCGGCCCTCCTCGACGGGCGCAGCTTCCTGAGCACGCTGCGGGACCCGGGCGCGCCTTTCGACCGCGGCGCGATCTTCTGGCATTATCCGCATTTCAGCAACCAGACCAGCCGACCGGCGGGCGCGGTGCGACTGGGCAATTTCAAGCTGGTCGAGAACTACGAGACGGGGAAGCTCGAGCTCTTCGACCTCGGCAGCGACATCTTCGAGCGGTCGGACCTGAGCGGCCGGATGCCCGACAAGACGAGGGAGCTGCACCGGCTGCTGCTGAGCTGGCGGCAGGAGGTCGGCGCGAACATGCCGATCCCGAGCCCCGCCTACCGGCCGGAGCGGTAAGTCGCTCGCGCGATGCGCCGGTGCGAGTGCGGCGCTTGTACCCACAGAAGGAGGAGCCCCAGCGACCTACGCTC
>JAHWJV010000435.1 GCA_019348265.1 Gemmatimonadota bacterium | reverse complement strand
GGAGCGGAGCAGGAAGTGCCAGCGCCAGCGGCCGCGAATGCGGTCGATGGGACAGGGGGCGGGTCCGACGATCTCGACCTCGCTCAGGCTCTGGGCGTCCAATAAGCCCGAGAGCCACTCCGCGGCCGATTCGGCGGCCTTCTGTGTGGCCCCTTCATCCAGGCCGCTGACCACGCTGTTGACCAGACGGCAGAGGGGCGGGTAGAGCGGCTGCTCGCGAGCGGCGAGCTCCAGGTCGGCGAAGCCGACGAAGTCGTGCTCCAGCGCGCGCGTGACCGCGTAGTGGGTGGGTAGCGACGTCTGCACGATCACATCCCCGCCCTTGGACCCCCGTCCGGCCCGCCCGGCCACCTGGGTCAGCAGCTGAAAGGTGCGCTCCGAGGCGCGGAAGTCGGGCAGGTTGATCCCGGTATCCGCGTTGATGACGCCGACGAGAGTGACGTTAGGGAAGTCCAGGCCCTTGGCGATCATCTGGGTGCCGAGGAGGATGTCGACCTCGCCGCGCTCGACCCGTCCGAGGATCTCGTGGTGAGCCCACTTCCCCGACGTGGTATCGACGTCCATCCGGGCAACGCGTGCGGAGGGGAACACCTCACCTACGGTCCGCTCGACCTGCTCGGTGCCCACCCCGCGGAAGCTCAGGTCCGAAGAGCCGCATGCGCCGCAGTGGTCGGGGGACTGCTCTTCGTGGAAGCAGTAGTGGCAGGTGAGCCGCGCGCGGCGCCGGTGGTAGGTCAGTGAGACGTTGCAGTGGGGGCAGTGCCAGACCTGACCGCACTCGCGGCACTGCACGAAAGTGGCGTAACCTCGCCGGTTGAGGAGCAAGATCGTCTGCTCGTTCTTGCGGAGCCTGTCCGCCATCGCGTCGACAAGGTCGTCGGACAGCACTCCGGAGGCTGCATTCGGCGTGGTGGTCACCGCCTCGCGCTGTCTCCTCCGCTCGGCGCGGAGGTCGACCACTCGGATTGGGGGCAGGGGCTGCCCGCCGACGCGTTCGGGGAGCTCCAGCAGCCCGTACTTGCCGGATCGCGCGTTCATCCAGCTCTCGAGCGATGGCGTCGCAGACCCGAGCACGCAGATCGCTCCTTCGAGCTGCCCGCGCACCACCGCGACCTCGCGGGCGTGGTAGCGCGGCGCCTCGCCCTGCTTGTACGAGCCCTCGTGCTCCTCGTCCACGACGATCGCGCCGAGGTCGGGAAGCGGGGCGAAGATCGCTGAGCGGGCGCCGACGGCGATCCGCTTGTGGCCGCTGCGCAGCGCGCGCCACTCGTCGTAGCGCTCGCCGTCCGAGAGTGCGGAGTGCAGTACCGCGACCTGGTCCCCGAAGACGGCCTTGAAGCGCCCGACGGTCTGCGGCGTGAGAGCGATCTCGGGGACGAGGACGATAGCGGTTCTACCCTGCCGCTCGACCACCTCCCGCAGCAGCTCGACGTAGACCAGGGTCTTACCCGAGCCAGTAACCCCGCGGAGGAGGTGCGTACCCGGCTGGCCGGACCGCGCCCCCTCGACCAGCTTCGCGATCACCGCCGCCTGGGCAGGGCTGGGCGTATGCTCCTGCCGATCGGGAGCCTGTACGCCCTTGTACGGGTCGCGCGCGACTTCTTCGGTACCCATCTCCGCCAGCCCCTTCTCCACCAGCCCCGACAGCACCGAGGACGAGAAGCGCAGCCGCCCGGTCAGGTGTGCCACCTCCGCCACGCCGCCCATCGACTCGACCAGCTCCCAGCATTCGAGCTGGCGTTTGGCGCGGGCGAAGAGTATCCCGCGCTCGCGGAGGCTCGGGAGCTCCCGGGTCAGCCGAAGAACGCGTCGCGTCCGCACCGCCGGCTCGGAGCGCGGCCCCTCCGTGAAAACGCTCAGCAGACCCGCGGCCTCGAGGCGCCGGATGGTCGGCCACCACACTCGATCCCCGAGCTCGCGCCGCAGGCGCGCGACTGCCTGCGGGCCTTCCCGTTCGGAAAGCCAGTTCACCAGCTTCTCGTCGAGATCGGAAAGCTCGCCACCGCCGCTTCGAGCCTCCGGCTCGAGCACGATGAAGTCGGTCGAGCTGTCGCAGAGCACCGCGGGCAACGTCGTCCGCAGCACCTGGCCCAGGGGGGCGATGTAGTACTCGGACATCCAGCGACAGAGCCGCAGGATCTCCAGCGGTGCGGAAGGACGCTCGTCGAGCACCCCGTGCAGATCCTTGACGAGTTTCAGGTCGGACGTCTGCACCACCCGATCGATCCAGCCGATCTTCTCCCTCCGCCCGAACGGCACCAGAACACGTGCGCCGAGCTGCACCCGGCCGCGCTCGGCGTCGGGAACTCGATAGGTGAAGGTGCGGTGGACCGGCAGCGGCAGGGCTACTTCGACGAACACGATGATTGTCGGAACGGTCGCGAGAAGGTGATTCAGTGACTCGATTCTTAAATGTAGCGATTGCTCCAACCCCTGCGCCGGCGGACCTGTCCTCCCGAGCGCAGCGAAGGACCTGCCTGTGGGCCGGAGCCCATTTCAGATGCAGGTCCTTCGCTGTCGGCGGGATGACGCGGCACCCGGATCGAGCCGCTCGGAGCGGCGACCTCCCGCGTTTCAGCCGGTTCGAGCCGAGTTCTGCCGACGGGCGACTCCGAGGCCGGGGGTCTCGTTGAAGCGAATGCTCCCGTCGGGCTCGATGCCGGGGCCGACGAAGGGGTCGTTCGCCAGCAGCGCCGCGCCGTCGAGGTCGAGATAGTCACAGAGCGGCGCGAGCTGCACCGCCGCCGCGACTCCGATGGTCGACTCCACCATGCAGCCGAGCATCACCAGCATGCCGTGCGCCCGAGCGGCGTGCACCATACGCGTCGCTTCACGCATGCTCCCGCACTTTGCGAGCTTGATGTTGATCCCGTCCACGACGCCGACGAGGCGCGGCACGTCCAGTAGACCGATGGAGGATTCGTCGGCGATGATGGGAATCGGCGACTGGGAGCGGAGGGCTCGCAATCCCTCCAGATCAGTTGGCGCGAGCGGCTGCTCGACGAGCTCCACCCCGAACTGTTGGAGCATCGGCAGCGCGGCGACGGCCTGCTTCAGCGTCCACCCGGTATTCGCGTCGACGCGGATGACGGCGTCGGGCGCTTCCGCCCGGATCGCCTCCAGGATCTCGGGGTCGCGCGGCGTCCCCACCTTCACCTTGAGGATCCGGTAGGCGGCCGCCTCGCGTACCTTCTGCCGCATCAGCTCCGGCTCGTCGATGCCGATCGTGAAGGACGACAGGGGAGCCTCTGCGTCCAACCCCCAGAGTCTCCAGACCGGATGGCCGAGCCGCTTGCCGACCAGGTCGTGCAGCGCCATGGAGATGCCGGCCTTGGCGGCCGCGTTTCTCCCGAGCGCCTTCGCCACGGCGCGCTCGGTTCGCTCCAGCGCATGCGGATCTCCGCCGCTCGCTTCTTCCA
>JAHWJV010000434.1 GCA_019348265.1 Gemmatimonadota bacterium | reverse complement strand
GCAGCAACCTCCGGTCGAAGGCGCCGAGGCCTTGGTCAAGGACGTCCCGTGGCAGCTGATAGTGCCGCCCACGGGAAAGCCGGATCGGCACCGGGAACGCAGCGACGCTGGTGCGGCCTCCTGCTCCCTCGAACAGGGTCAGTCGATCCTCGGCAAGGTACGCGGTCGCTTCGGGGAGGAGGCTCAGGATCGTCGAGGACTTGCCGGACCCCTGAAACGCGGCGATGGCGATGGTGCCCCGGGAAAGGGTCACGGCGCCACCCTTCAGCGTTACCATCGACCGGCGCGCCACCTGCCAGTCGATGACCCGCTCCAGCCAGATGTGGAAGGGCCCCCAGAGCTGAGGATCGAGGTGCGGATCGCAGACCAGCTCGCGCTCTTCACCTGAGGCCGGCAGTTGCCCTGCACGGTCGTCGCCGTCCACCAGCAGCGCCTGATAGTGGTTGACGTCGAAGTCAATCTCGAAGACGCGGCCGATCTCGGTCATCACGACGTCCGGCGAATCCTCCGAGATCGCCTCCAGGACCGTCCAGAGCTCCTCGTGGGTGACCTTTCGAGACTGCAGCGTCGGCAGGCAGTACGCCTCGTGCAGGACCCCAAGGTCGGGCGGCGGGGGAGCCGCCGCGGGTGCATCACCAGCGCCATCGCGCAGCGGCCGGTCTCGGGTCGATTGGGTCATCTACGCGGTCGATCAGCGGGTGTCGGAGCTCTGGAAC
Source organism: Gemmatimonadota bacterium (assembly GCA_019348265.1). GTDB lineage: Bacteria > Gemmatimonadota > Gemmatimonadetes > Longimicrobiales > Longimicrobiaceae > JAHWJV01. The sequence goes on along the minus strand of JAHWJV010000434.1, from coordinate 2,708 downwards.
GGGCCGGTGACGGGCAAGGGGCGCGCCATATGTTCACACAGTGGCCCCCGGGCCGCTCGCCGCGGAACCCGGCCGACGTACCTTCCGGGACGCGCCAAGCGGTTCTGTGGCGACGCTTCGAAGGCACGCGATGTGCCGATATTCGATTCGTGACACTCGGAAGCGAACCGTAAGGGTTGCCCGTTCGGCTCGCTTGCCGAATAATTGGAGTAGGGAAGTACAGGAGGATCGGTGGCCATATCCGACGAGCTCCGGCGCAACCTCGCGTCCGCCCACGCGGAGGCGCTCGCCGTGGGGGACAGCACCGTGCGCGCGGACCGGCTCGCGCAGCGGATCGGTGAGCTGTCGCGTGACTTCCTGGCCGCAGAGCTTCCCGATGAAAGCCGTGCCCGCGTTCGCGCCGCTCTTGCGGACGCCGAGCGAGTGCTTCGCCGGGATGACGACGGCCGCGAGGCTGCGCGACACCTGAGCACCGCGGTACGGCTGACGGACGATCGCCCCCGGCCTCCATCCCCGTTTTGACACGCGCCGCACCGCGCCGCACCGCGAACACCCGCGCCCCGAGGTACCCGTGAGCCCACACCCCTTCCGTCGCTTCAGCACGCGCGCCTTCGGTGCGTGCCTCGTCCTCACGGCCCTCGCCGGGTGCACCACGGCGGCGAACGTCGCCCAGCAGCGAATGCGGTTCAGCGAGATCCGGGACCGGTACTTCCTCACGATCCTCCAGCTGAACCCGGTCACTTCGATGTATCTGGGCGGCGACGGCTGGGACCCAGCGCTTCGCGGCGTGAATGGCCGACTGCGCGACTATCGCCCCGAGTCGCTCGCCCGCGAGATCGCCTTCTTCCGTGAGATCCGCGACGCCAGGGCCAGCATCCGCCCGGAGACGCTCACGCCTGCGGAGCGCACGGACCACGCGGTGCTCGGCGCGCAGCTGAACTTCATCCTGCACCAGCTGGAAGAGGTCCGCTACTATCAGCGGGCGGTCGATACGTACGTGGCGGAGCCGGCGCGAGGGATCGGGTGGCAGATCCACCAGATGCAGAGGACTGAAGAGGGGCTGCGCGGGACCGAGGCAGAATGGCGCCTGCTGATCGACCGGCTTCGCGCCATCCCGAGCTACCTGGAGGCCGCGCGGAGCAACCTCCTGGAAGGGAAGGAATCCGGAAACCTTCCGGAGGGACTCACCATCGAGCGGGACGGCATCGCGGGAAGTCACCGCAACGCGGACTATTTCCGATCCAACCTTCCGGATCTCGCGCGGCGGCTCATCGGCGAGCGGCCTTTCGCCGCTGCGGTCGTCGCGGAGCTGGAAGCGTCCGCCCTGGCAGCCGCAACGGCATACGTGGAGTTCGGCACCTTCCTGGAGGACACGTATGGCGTGAACCGCTCGCCGGACCGTTTCGTGATGCCCACTCCGGAGCCGCTCCGCGTGCCCCGCGGCCCGCACGAGCTGTACGCGGACTAGCTCACTACGTCCTTCGTTGCGCGGCCGGGTACCCGGCCGGCCACCACCCGCACCGGGATTCCCCCGTTGCGGGTGCTCAGCATCTCGTCGAGGGTGACCCCCACCTGCCCGTCGAGCGCCCGGTCGGCGGAGAGCAGCGCCAGCTTCCAGCCGGGCAGCCTCTGGACGGCCAGCCTGCCGAGCGCCGCGTACAGGTCGCGCACGCGGGTGGCTTCGCCGACGCGCACGCCGTAGGGGGGATTGGTGACGAGCCAGCCCGGGTTGTCGGGTGGCTCGGCTGAGGAGAGCGCGCGCACGGAGAGCTCGACGTCCGCTTCCACCCCGGCCCTCGCGGCGTTCGCGCGCGCGGCTTCGATGGCGCCAGCGTCGCGATCGGAGCCCTGTATCGGCACCGGGGACCCATCGAGGATCGGCCGCCGCGCGTGCTCCAAAACCGAGTGCCACAGCCGCTCGTCGAACGTCGGCCATTCCTGGAACGCGAACCGTCGCGGCTGGTAGCCGCGCGAGGCGAGCCCCGGCGGGATTCGGCGCGCCAGCAGCGCGCCCTCGATCGGAATGGTGCCCGATCCGCAGAGGGGATCCAGCAGCGGTGCGGAGCCGTCCCACCCGCTCCCCAGCAAAAGCGCCGCCGCGAGAGTCTCACGCAGCGGCGCTTTTGCCGTAGCCTGCCTGTATCCCCGACGGTGGAGCAACGCGCCGGACGTGTCCACGCTGACGGTGCAGCGGTCCCGAAGAAACCGCACCACGAACAGCTGCTCGGCCGCACCTTCTTCGTCGTCGTCCGCGGCGCCCCCAGTGATCGCTCCGACGGCGCGCTCGACGGCCTCCTGGAAGCGCTGCGTCACCGCACCCTCGTGGTACAGGCGCGACTTACGACAGGTGACTCGCCAGCGCACCGCTCGCGCCGGGGCCAGAAAGCGCTCCCACGGCAGCTTCCTCGCGTGACGCTCGAGCTCGATGAAGCTCCGCGCGGTGAAAACACCTGCGCGTAGCAAGACGCGGCTCGCCGTGCGCAGGTGCAGGTTCGCCGCGTAGAGCTCGTGCATCGAGCCGATCCATCCGGCGCCCCCCGCCTCCGCGGTCGCGTCTATCCCAAGCGCGCGGAGCTCCGCCGCCACCAGCGGCTCCACCCCCGTCGCCGCCACGGCGAAGAGGGGGAGCCCCGCAGGGCTATGCTCTTCCGCCATCGATGTTGAGCCGGAGGAGCGTCCCGGAGACCTTCCGGGCGAATTCCAGCGAG
>JAHWJV010000433.1 GCA_019348265.1 Gemmatimonadota bacterium | reverse complement strand
TACTCAGGCCATCTCGGAAATGGGACTTTGATCGGTACCTCACAGGGAGTGACCCGCGTGGCGGGGCAGCGTTGAGAGCAGCCCTCCTCGCCTGGTACGACGCGCACCGGCGCGATCTTCCCTGGAGAGCGGCGGCCGGTGAAAGGGTCGATCCCTACCACGTCTGGCTCTCCGAGGTCATGCTCCAGCAGACGCGAGTCGAGACGGTGAAGCCGTACTATGAGCGCTGGCTCGAGCGCTTCCCGTCCCTCTCCTCACTGGCGGACGCGCCCCTGGACGACGTGCTGAAAGCGTGGGAGGGGCTCGGGTACTACTCCCGCGCGCGCAACCTGCACCGCGCGGTGCGCGAGGTGGCGGCCCGCCACCTCGGGGAGATCCCGGACGACCCGGCCACCTTTCGCGCGCTTCCCGGCGTTGGGCGCTACACCGCCGGGGCGGTGCTTTCCATCGCCTTTGGCCGTCCGGAGCCGCTGGTGGACGGCAACGTCCGGCGGGTGTTCGCCCGCTGGCGCGACGAAGCCGCACCGCGCGACGCGGATCTGTGGGCGCTGGCAGCGGCGCTGGTGCCGGGGGAGCGTCCGGGAGACCTGAACCAGTCGCTGATGGAGCTGGGCGCCACCGTCTGCACGCCGCGCGCGCCACGCTGCCAGGAGTGCCCCGTCCAGGATCACTGCGCCGCCTACCGCGCCGGTACCGAGGAGCAACGGCCGCTTCCCAAGAAAGCGAAGCCGCTCCCCCACGAGCACCACGCCGTGGCGGTGGTGGAGCGCGACGGCCGGTACCTGCTCGCCCGGCGACCCGTGGATGCACGGCTGGGCGGGCTATGGGAGTTCCCGGGAGCGCTGCGCCGTCGCGGCGAAAGCACCGCAGCCGCCGCGGAGCGTGCGCCGCTGGAGGGTGTCGGGATCGAGGTCCGCGCCGGGGAGCCGATCGCGTCCGTGAAGCACGGCTTCACGCACGTGACGGTCACCTATCACGCGGTCCGCTGTGCCAGCGTGGGAGGTGACGAGCGAGCCCTCGCGTACGACGCCTGGGTCTGGGTGAGCCCGGAGGAGATCGCCCTCTACGCCCTTCCGCTCGCCCAGAAGAAGATCGCGGCGCTGGTGACGGCGCCGTCGCTGTTTACCACCCTCACTCCGGGGTGAGCAGCACCGCCTCCCTGGCGCCCGTGCTCCCGTTGGTTGCCAATCCGACGATCTGGCCCGACTCGTTGATCGCGCTCACCTCGACCAGGACCCTGACGGGATCCCGGAGAAGGTCGGTCAGGTCGGTGGTTCGACCGCCGAACCAGTAAAACGCGCGCGGCTCGCCCCGCGAGTTCGTCGCGACCCCCACCACCTCTCCCTTCTCGTTGAGGGCCTTCGGCCGCGTCTCGGTGCCGCCCAACGGCCCGATGCTGGTCCGCTGCCCGTTGTGCCAGATGAACGCCAATACCAGCCGCGCCGGATGGATCCCCGCGTGCCCGACGATTTGCCCCGCGTCGTTGATCGCAGCCGCTGACGCGTCATAGCGGCTGGCATCGATGACAGTAAGCCTGCCCGCTGATATGGCGACCGCCGACGGAGTACGGGAGAGCGCCGACCCGACCACCACCCCCGACGCATTGATCCCGTTAGCGGAGTACCAGACATACAGGTCGGGCGACGCCGCCCCGACCCGGCTTGTGTCGCCTCTCTCCCATAGTAACAAGGAAGGATAGTTCCGGTACAAAAGAATCCGCCCTTCCTCATCGATGTCGGTCGGTTGCCAGGAGACGGACAGTGAGCGAAGCTCGCCATTTACCCAGCGAACCGCCTCGTTTCTGGACATCCCGACGACGACCCCCTGATTGTTGAGGGCGTGGGCGGCACTGGCTTCCCCGGCGGTACCGAGATCCCGCAACCTCCCGTTCAGCCATTCGAAGGCGTGCCACTCGCCAGAGGCGGTTCGAGATCTACCGACGATTTGGCCACGGTCGTTGAGGTCGTGCGGGATGGCCTCCGCGCCCCCGAGCGTTCCGAGGCGAGTCAGCACATAGCCGCGATCCACCACCTCCACGGTGTCGCTCCGGCCGATTCCGCCGACAGCCGCTGTAATTACGGCTTTCCCGACCCGCAAGGCGGATATCTCACCCGTCGGAGCGACAGCGACCACCGCAGCGTCCGATGAGCTCCAGCTGAAGTCCGAGGGCTTCCGCGCGCCTGCGGGCCATCCGAAGCCGTCCAGCACCGTCGCGCCCGCCAATCGGTTGCGCCCGAGCAGTATTCGACCCGGAAGATCCAGCAGGAGTGAGCCTGGGTGTACGTGCAGGTGCATGCGCGCCTCACCCACCTGCTCCCCAGAAGCCGCGGTAATGCGTATCTCCGGCGCGCCTGAAGCGGCGAGGCGGTTGTTTTTGATTACCCTGGCGCGGCCTTCGGCATCGATCGTGATGAACTCTGGCGAGCCGCTGGCCCACTCCACCTTCCGGCCGGTGAGCGTGTTGCCGGCGCTATCGCGAAGAACGGCGGTGAACTGGATCTCGTCACCGAGGTCGAGCGAATCGGCAGAGGGGGAAACGGTAATCTGCGCCACGCGGGCAGGCGGCTGCGGCTTCGGATCCGGTGCAGGCTCCGGTGCGACCGTGTTGTCACCGCAGCCCGAGATGGCCAGCGCGATGCAGAGTGCCAGATAGATGCGCCTGAGCTGCATGAACGAGCAGGTTGGAGAGAGACTCGTGGGACTGCACAGGTACCTTCTAGTTTCCAACGATCCGGAACTGCCCTTTCTGACCCGCGATAGGTGCCCGAGCCGAGCCATATCGCTATCGTACTCCGTCCCCAACCCCGCAGCAGCATGGTCCGTACTCGGCGCCTCGCGATTGCCTCTCTGATAGCCGCGCTGGCGTTAATCGCCGGGCCGGAGGCCGCCGTGGGCCAGGCGAGCCAACCCCCGCTCACTCCCGGTCCGTACGGCGTCGAGGAGACCTGGACCTCGCGCGACAAGCTGTACCACTTCGGGATCTCGGCCGTCGGCGCGGGAGCAAGCTACACCGCCGCGCGGAAGCTGGGCATGCGTCGCTGGCCGGCCGTGGCGGTTTCGGCGGGGTTGATGGGGGCCGCCGGCGTGGTGCGGGAGATCCAGGACGACCGCCGCGCTGACAAGTACTTCTCGGAAAAGGACCTGCTCTGGAACACCGCCGGCATCACGATCGGAATCTGGATCCCGGACCGGTTGCTGCTCCGCCGAGACGACGAGAAGCCGCCCCCGTGGATGGGCGGCTTCTTCGGTTGGGCGGCTAGGTCCTGGTGGACCGTTATCGGCGGGGCTCCGACGGTAGGCTCCCGCCTTGAGCCATTGCTCCCCCCTGTACGCCAGCCGAGCCCCCGACCTCAGTCCGGGTAGACGAACTCCATCGACTTGTCGATCTCCTCCACCAGGCTCTTGTGGACCGGGCAGGCGCGAGCGGTG
>JAHWJV010000432.1 GCA_019348265.1 Gemmatimonadota bacterium | reverse complement strand
CTCCGGCTTCACGCGCAGGAGCCCCGCCTCCCGCAGCACCCGGTTGATATGCACCGCCCCGCTCACGGGAGTGATGCCGTACTCCGAGAGGATGACCACGCGGGCGCCGTCCTTCTCGAACTTCTCGATCAGCTCGCCGCAGACGGCGTCCACCTGACGGAGGTCCTTCGCGATCTCCGGGTGGTACGGGCCGAGCCGCTGGATGTTGTAATCCAGGTGGGGCAGGTAGACGAGCGACAGCGTCGGCCGGCGCGTGTCGTACACGTACCGCGCGGAATCGGCGATCCAGCGGGTCGAGCGGATGTCGGCGGTGGGACCCCAGAAGTTGAACAGCGGGAAGGGGCCGAGCTTGCGATTCAGCTCCTCGCGGAGGTCGTACGGCTCGCTGTAGATGTCGGGCAGCTTGCGGCCGTCGGCGGGATAGAGCGGGCGTGGCGTGACGGAAAAGTCCGCCGCGCTGTACATGTTGTACCACCAGAAGAGCTTCGCGCAGGTGAAGGCCGGATCGCGCCGCCGCGCCGCGTCCCAGATCTTCTCCCCGGAAACGAGTTGGTTCGCCTGACGCCAGAGCCAGATCTCCGCCAGGTCGCGGAAGTACCAACCATTCGCGACCGCGCCATGATCGGAGGGGAGGAGACCGGTGGTGAAGGTGGTCTGAGCGGAGCAGGTGACGGCGGGAAGGATCGTCTCCAGCGGGCGCGAGACGCCGCGATCGGCGAATGCCTTCAGGTGGGGGGTATGCTGGCCGACCAGTTCGGGGGTGAGTCCGACGACGTTGAGAACGACCGTACGCCTCATGAATCGCCGTCGGCCTCCTTGCCGAGCCGCGTGCCGATCATCCAGGTGAGGCCCGTCATCAGGATCACGAAGCCGAACATCAGCGCGGCGCTCTGGAAGCTGTCCGCCACCGCGCCGGTGAGGGCGTAGAGAAGAGCCGGCGGCAGCGAGCCCGCCGCCGCGGCAAGGGCGACTCGCAGCCAGGATACTCGAGACACGCCGGCGAGGATCGCGACCGTTTCGGCGAAGAGCGGGATGGGCCGACTGACCACGATCGCCAGCGCGCCCCAGCGGCGGACGAACCGATCGGCGCGCACCTTCTCCTCCGGACTCACCATGCGCTCCATCAGCGGCCCGCCGGCCCTGCCGACGGCGGAGCCCAGAAGCGCCGCACCCATCTGACCGAACATGGAGAGCAGCGTCCCCACCCAGACACCGAACAGCGCCCCGTGCGCCACCATCACGAAGCTCGACGGCACGGGGAGAAACACGTCGACCACGAGCAAGCCTACGCCGACGAGCGCGGCGGTCGTACCGCCCCGCCCGATGATCCCGGAGGGGTCGGTGAAGATAGGAATTTCCAGCGCCTCGAAGAGGAAGAACAGGGCGAGCAGAAGGCCGAACAGCGCCCCCGCTACCTTCCAGTACTTCCTCACACCCCAACCTCGACCGGCGCCTCGCTGGAACGCGCGGACCTGCCGGGTGCGCTCCGGGGGAGGAGGTCGAACTTAGGCGACTGGCCGAGAAACCCGATCGGGTTCTCATACACGACGCGGCGGATCAGCTCATTGGTGTGGCCGCGGCGGCGAAGCGCCAGGATCAGCTCCGGGACGGCGGTGGGAACGCTGTGACCCCAATCGCAGGCCGACGCGGCGCAGATCCTATCGAGCCCGTAGCGCTCCAGCAGGTCGATCGCACGCTCCGCCGTGACCTTGGTCTGCGGATAAAGGGTCAGCCCGGTCCAGAAGCCGTTCTCGAGGATCATCTCGATGGTGTGCTCCTCCGCGTGATCGACCATCACTCGCTGGGGGTCGATCTCCGGGTACTGGAGCAGCGCATCCACGATCAGCCGCGTGCCCTTGTACTTGTCCTCGAGGTGCGGCGTGTGGATGTGGATCAGCTGATTGTGCTCGATCGCGAGCTGCACGTGGTCGTGGAAGGTCGCGATCTCATTGCGCGTCACCCGGTTCACCCCGATCTCGCCGATGCCCAGGACGGTCGGGCGATCGAGGAACTTCGGGATGCGCTCGATCACCTCTTTCGCCAGCTCCCGGTTCTCACCCTCCTTCGGGTTGAGGCAGAGCCAGGTGTAGTGGCGGATCCCGTGCTGCGCCGCGCGGTTCGGCTCGAACTCGGTAAGCTGCCTGAAGTAGTCCTCGAAAGCGTCCGCGGAGCCACGGTCGAATCCGGCCCAGAAAGCCGGCTCCGTGACGGCCACGCACCCCGTCAGCGCCATCTGGTGGTAGTCGTCGGTGGTACGCGACACCATGTGGGCGTGCATGTCGATGTATTCCATTACCCCTTCTCCTGCTCAGGGTCGAACGCGCCTTTCGCGGCCTTCTGGTCGAGCTCCGCGCGCGGCTCCGTGGTGGGATCGCTGAAGATCATCTGGATCCGGTCCACTCGCGGGTACGATCCGTCACAGAGCACGGCGAGCGCTTCCCTGAGCGCGCCGCTCCGAAAATCAGACGTGGTCGCGGGATCGCCAGAGCGGTCCAGGCGATCCAGGTACGCCGCGATCTCGATGACCCGGTGGCGCGTCTCGATGAAGTACTCGTCGATCAGCTGTCTGCCCTTCTTGGGAGAAGGGATCGCCGACTGCGTCATGTCACTGCTCCCTTCCAGCGAGTGTGCGAGGCCCGCGGCCCGCCGAACCGTCGTCTAGCGATTGGCGGCGGGCGCCCGCTGGGCCTTCGCCCTCGTCTCTCGGGCGGTGGGCTCCTCGTCGATCCAGCGAAGGAGTATCTCGTACTGCCGGTGGAGGTTCATCTCCGTGCTTCCCTCCGGGGTCTTGAAGAAGAGCCCCAGCGCCCCGATCGGCCCGGACTCCCCACGACGCTGCGCGAGCAGCGCGAGCCGCGCGATGTCGATGACGAGCGGCGCGGCTAGCACCGCGTCCGTCCCCTCCCAGGTGAACTGCATGCGCATCTTGTGGCCGCCCCAGCCGCGGAACTGGATGAAGTCCCACGCGACCTTGTGGTCGCCAAGCGGGCGGAAATAGTCGATGCGCACGTCCCCGTCCGGCGCATAGCCCAGACACTGCTCCAGAACGCCCTGCTTCGACGTGATCTTGCTGGCGCGGTTGTCCGGGTCGGCCAGGCCTTCGCGCAGGGCGCGCTCGGAGTCCAGTTCGTCCTGCAGGGCGTCTATCCTGTTTTGGAGGTCGGAGATCTCGGCCTCCCTGTCCTCCAGGTCCCGCTCGAGCCCCTCCACCCTGCCGAGCGCCGTCCTGAGCGCCGCGTCGCGGCGCGCGCCGTCTGCTGCTACGAGCTCCGCCGATCAAGCGCGATGCGTTCACCGGTTCGCGCCCGCTCGTACGCCGGGTCGATCGACAACGCCTGCCGGAACGCATCAAGTGCCGCGTCGTAGTCGCCCAGCTCGCCGAACACCGCCCCCAGGTTCGCGAGTGCCTCGGGCGTGGGTTGCACCGCGATTGACCGCCGGT
>JAHWJV010000431.1 GCA_019348265.1 Gemmatimonadota bacterium | reverse complement strand
GGGTCGGCTGGGGGCGTGACCCACTGGCCAACGCGGACGGGGACGCCTCGCCACAGCACCACCTCGTCCGAGGGCAGCGGACCGCCGATGCGGATGGCCGCGATGCTGCGGACCCCCTGCACGTGGTCCGGCGTGAGCCACGAGTTCACCGTGGGGTCCCACACTTCGGCGCGGCCGTGGGCGTCGATCACCGCGCACGACTCGTGGTAGCCCGCCGCGCCCTGCGCCCACGAGGGCGACCCGCCCCCGTCGGACCAGCGCTCGTGCCAGTGCGCCATGTGGTGCCCTTCCTGGCGCTGCACCAGCTGCACCGGCAGCACCCGTACGCCGCGGGCGCGGAACGCCTCGATGCTCAGCGCCGCCTGCGCGCCACAGCACAACTCCTTCACGCTGACGGCCTCGCACCAGTGGAGCGGCCAGCGGCCCGGCCCCCAGGGGTACCGGTTGGCGATCCAGGTCGGCCCGCCCTCGCCGCGCCAGAGCGAGCGGTTCATCGCCAGAAACCAGAGGCGCGCCGTCCGGCAGCAGTCGCCTTCATGTGCCGAAAGTGTGGACGGATTCCATCCCTCCCAGGGGCCCCACTCCGCGTCCCTTTGGGACTCAGCAGCACGCGTCATCCAGCACTCCTCTTCCGAAGTTGTAGGCCATGCTGGCGTCGTACCCGCCGGCATCTCCGATCACCAGCTTGCCGCCCTGGCCGAGTCCCTCCGGCAGCGCGATGTCGCTGGCGAGCAAGTCCGTCTCCATGCAGATCCGCCCCAGGAGGCGATCCTTTCCCCTGCCGAGCGGCACCCAGCGGCCGTCCGGAGCCTGCGCGTACACGCGGTGCGGGTAGAACGGCGCCATAGGCAGGTCGGAGATCGCGGCGTCCACTACGACGTCGTTTCCTTCCTTCCGCTCGCGGATCTCCAGGACGGTCGTGGCGAGCGCCATCGTCGGCTGCGCCATCGCCTTGCCGGGCTCCACCAGGAACCGCTCGAGCTCCGGGAGCAGCTCCCGCGCCTCCGCGATCAGCTCTTCGAGCCAGACCAGGAGAGCGCGGTCGAAGTCATCCGGGAACCACCCGCCACCGACGTCGAGGCAGCGAACCGGCCGCCCGGTTCCGTCCTGTACGGCACGCGCCCAGTGGACGACGCCCTCGTACACTTCCCTCCAGCGTGCAGGCCCGAGCACGTCGCTCGCGAAGTGGAAATGCAGCCCCAGGTCCTGCTCCGGAGGCAGTGCGCGGAGCAGAGCGAGGGTTTCCGAGAACCGCGCGGGGTCGCGGAAGCTCGTCCCGAAGCGGGAGTTCAGCATGACGGGCCGGAGCCTCAGGCCGCGGTAACGGGCCTGAGGGCCACCCCCCTCGAGCCAGCGCCGCAGCGCTTGCGCCGAGTCCGCAAAGGCGGCGAACAATGGCGCGTTGGGGCCCGCCGCGGCGGGCCATTGCTGAGCCGGTCCGTTGAGGATGATGCGCTCGGGAGGGAATCCCGCGCTCAGCGCCTGCCTCATCTCGGCGCCGCTGATCACCTCCGCGAACATTCCCGAGCGGTCCGCCAGCGCCAGCAGCGACGGGTGCGGGTTGGTCTTCACGCTGTAGCCGAACCCGACCTCGACCTCCGGCCGCTGGCTCATCGCCTCCTCCACCCTGGAGAAGCGCTCCTGGGCGGTACGCGGTAGAAGGATGCGCCGCGGGGTCGGAAGCTCACCCGCCAGGGCTTCGTCCAGGTCCCACCTCAACGGAGCCGGCATCTCCGGCAGCGCCGGAGCCGGGGCGGCCTCCGTACCCTCCGGGTCGCTCTCGGTTAGACGCCGCGCCAGCTCCGTCATCCCCGACGGGTGCTTGGAGCCGACCTTCCAGTCGTCGAGCGGGTCCTTCACCGCCGGGAGCGGATGCGTCTCCCGCACGGGAATCTCGATCACCACGCGGGTGAACTGGTTCCCGCGGTACGGCGAGGCCAGCGGCGTCCCCACACCGGCGGCTTCCATCAGCCGCGCGGGCAGGTTGTGCCCGGCGAAGCTCGCGGCATGTATCCACGCGGGGAAGCGCGGATTCCAGTCGATCAGGTGCATGGCCCCGTCGGGAGAGCGCACGTATTCCAGCTCCGCCCCGCCCGTCCATTCCAGCGCTCCGATCACTCTGCGAAGCTCCTCCACCAGACCCGGGTCGACGGGCGATATCTTCCCCGCCCAGGTCTTCCCCTCCGCGGTCTGCGTATGCTTGGCGAGGTGTACGCAGTCGAGCAGCTCCCCCTGATAGGCGCAGAGCGCCACCGACTGCTCGCTGCCGCGCACGTGCCGCTGCAGGAAGAGCTGATCGGTCCCCCACAGACTGGTCATCCCGTGACGGGCGGCCCGAAAGGATGGCCAATCGTAAACCCGATACGCCTCGTAGTTGGGTCCCTTCAGCCACACGCGCCAGCCGTGCTCGCGGCAGAAGGAGTGCAGGTCCCAATCGGAATGGCTGACGGAGAAGAAATCCGGGATGGAGAAGGGAAGCGTCCCGGCCGCGTCGATGGTGGGTTTCGCTACCCGAGCCAGCGCTCTCAGCGGTGGAATCAGCGCACGTGTCGGGTCGGAGAGGCTCCGCGCGAGCCACTCCACCTCTAGGTCCTGCCCCGGGATCCAGTAGGCGCCGCCATCCAGCCGCTCCTGCACGGCAGCCTGATAGACGGGCAGCCGCAGCTCCTTCCAGGGACGCTGCACCCACACGTCGTCGAACGTGTCACTATGGAGCCCCGAGCTCTCGACCGAGTAGTCGACCGCGACGATCCTGGCGCGTGGATACGCATCGCGCAGCGAGCGCGCGACTCCCAGGCCAGGGGATGGATTCGGCCCACTGTGCACTCCGCTGAGGTAGAACGTCGGCTGTTGCGCGGCTCCGGGCGGCATCTGGGCACTCCGCGAGACGGGGAGACCTCCGACGCCCGGGGTGCGGCGCGGCGGAGTGAAAGACGGCCGGGAAGCGTCGGCAGAGACGGTATCACCGGGGGGATTCGCCCGATGGCGCTAGCCGGAGATTCTCGCATCTTTCGCGAACATTCCGGCCGCCGGGGGTACTCTCCGGAACGCAAGAGGTGTTCCGGGTCCCGGCCACTGACACACAGAGGTTACCGAGGCTCGTGGGTGCTGCTGCGGCGAACCGCCGGGGGCCTGAAGCAGGCATGGTCCGGAGCGGTTCTGCCGACGGCACCTGGGGCGGTTGCGCGGGACGCGCGTGATTCGCACTTTCCGCTTACGGAACGCGCAGATCCATTGGGGAAAACCAGGGAGACACCATGTCGAACGTGTTCAGAGCTCTGCCATTCATTCTTGTGCTAGCCCTGGCCGCCTGCGCGGGAACGTCCGGGTCAGGGACGTCCGTAGCGGCGCGGGCGCAGGTTCACGAGGCTGCCGAGCGCGCCGGCGAGGCTGCCGCCGGTGGCGCGGGCCCGCTCGCGGGCGGCGCGCGCGGTGAGCGACC
>JAHWJV010000430.1 GCA_019348265.1 Gemmatimonadota bacterium | reverse complement strand
CGCATCCATGACCACTATCGACCGCCGCGCCTTTCTGCATCGCCTCGGCGGCGGGCTCGCCGCCGCCTCTCTGGCGTCGCTCCCGCTGCGAGCCGCCATCCGCCAGGATCGCAAGCTGGGATGGGCCATCGTGGGGCTCGGTTCCTATGCCACCCGCCAGATCATGCCGCAGTTCAAGAACTGTCGCTACTCCCGGATCGCGGCGCTGGTGAGCGGAACGCCGGAAAAGGCGCGCACGCTCGCGGCGGAGTACGGGGTGCCGCAGGCCGGCATCTACAATTACCAGAACTTCGACTCCATCCGCAATAACCCCGACGTGGACATCGTCTACGTCGTGCTCCCCAACAGCATGCACGCGGAGTACACGATCCGCGCGGCGCGCGCGGGAAAGCACGTGATCACGGAAAAGCCGATGGCCAACACGGTGCGCGAGTGCGAGCAGATGATCGCTGCCTGCCGCCAGGCGGGAAAGAAGCTGATGGTCGGCTACCGGAGCCGCTTCGAGCCGCACAACCAGGAGGCGATCCGCATCGCCCGCGCGCAGGAGCTCGGCCCCACGGACGTGATCGTGGCCGACCACGGATTCAACATCGGGAACCCGGAGCAGTGGCGCCTGAAGCGCGCGTTGTCCGGCGGTGGCTCGTTGATGGACATCGGCATCTACAGCCTGCAGGCGGCGCGCTACCTCACCGGCGAGGAGCCGGTGGCGGTCACGGCCCTGGAGCACACCAACCGGAGCGACCCACGCTTCCGCGAGGTGGAGGACACGATCAACTTTCAGCTACGCTTCCCATCCGGCGTGATCGCCAACTGCGTCTCCACCTACACGTCACCTCACAACCGCTATCGCCTGGTGGGCACCCGCGGCTGGGTCGAGCTAGACCCGGCCACGTCCTACTCCGGGCAGACCATGCGCGTGAACGTGGGCAACCGCACCGAGACGCGTACCCCGCCCAACGCGACTCAGAACCAGTTCGTCGGGCAGCTGGATCACTTCTCGGAGTGCGTGCTGAACAACCGCGAGCCGCTGGTGCCCGGCGAGGAAGGGTTACGGGATCTGCGCGTGATGGAGGCGATCTACGAAGCGGCGCGGACGGGGCGGACGATCGCGCTGGGCTGAGGGGAGCTGGAGTGCCGGGCCGGGTACTGAGGCACTCGCAGGGGGTGCGCCGGGCATCCAGCCGGGCGACTGAAGTCGCGGCAACGACGAACCCAACCCCGCCTTCGCGGGCTGGTCCGAGTCAGGTCGTTTTCTTCCACCGGGAACGAGGAAATGCGAATGATCCGCACGCGCATGGGAGTGATGAGCGGGATGGTCGTCCTGACGATCGGACTGGCATCCTGCGCGACCGTTAGCCAGATGGCGTCTTCGGGTCCGGCCGCGGGGTTCACGCGCCTCTTCAACGGGAGAGATCTGAGCGGTTGGCGTGGCCGGCCGGGGGGCGGCGGCGTCTTCAGCCCGTACACGGAAGCGAACTTCACCGCCGAGGAGCGCCGCACCAAGCAGGCCGAGTGGAACACGGACCGGGACAAACACTGGAGCGTGGACGTGGCGAGGGGCGAGATCGTCTCCGACGGCCACGGCGTGCACCTGGCAACGGAGCGGCCGTACGGGGATTTCGAGTTCCGCGTGGACTGGATGCTGACGCAGCCCTGCGGAGACTCGGGCATCTACCTCCGCAGCTATCCGCAGGTGCAGCTCTGGGACCCGGCCTGCCCGACGGCGCAGCAGCACGGCGCGAACCGCGGCTCCGGAGGGCTGTGGAACAACAACCCGGACAACCCGGGCCGCTGGCCGCTCGTGGTGGCCGACAACCCCATCGGCCAGTGGAACTCGATGGCGATCAAGATGGTCGGTCAGCGGGTGTGGGTCACGCTGAATGGCCGAGAGGTCGTGGTCGGCCAGGTGCTGAACAACTTCTTCGACCGCGCCCAGCCGCTGTTGCCGCAGGGATCCATCGAGCTGCAGACCCACGGGTCGGAGGCACGGTTCCGGAACGTCTTCGTGCGGGAGATTCCCGAGGCGGAGGGGAGGGCGCTGCTCCGGTCGGTCGGCGCAGCCGGCGACTGACCCCGCCGCGGAGTTCGGGCACGTTCACGGAGGCGACCAGGGGGCCGGGCTGCACGGCGCAGCCCGGCCCCCGTAGCGGTGAGGCCCAGGCGGGCGGTGAGGGCACTCGCCAGGAACACGCGGCGATCCGGCGCTCGCCGAGCGCCGCGGGCGCGAAACGGAAAGATGTCCAAAATCGTCGTGATCGGTAGCTCCAACACGGACATGGTGGTGAAGGCGCCCACGATCCCGCGTGCCGGCGAGACGCTCCTGGGGGGTGCGTTCTTCCAGGCGGGCGGCGGGAAGGGAGCCAACCAGGCAGTCGCCGCGGCGCGAGCCGGCGGCGCGGTGACGTTCATCGCCGCGGTCGGGGAGGACGCACTGGGGAGCGAACAGATCGCGGCCTTCGCGCGCGAGGGCATCGACACGAGCCACATCCAGCGCATTACGGGGCAGGCGTCCGGCGTTGCGCTGATCGTCGTGGACGCGGCGGGCGAGAACTGCATCGTCGTGGCCCCGGGCGCGAACGCCTCGCTCGGGCCGGAGCGGATCCGGGAGCTGGAGGCGGTAATTGGCGCCGGCGACGTGGTGGTGCTGCAGCTGGAGATCCCGATCGATACGGTGGCGGAAGCCGTGCGGATCGCCGCCGCCCGCGGGGTACGGGTGCTACTCAACCCGGCGCCCGGACGTCCGCTGCCGGATGAGGTCACGAGCCGCGTCACCGTCCTGACGCCGAACGAGACGGAGGTCGAGCTGCTCACGGGCATCGCTCCCGATACGCCGGAGGCGCGGCGGGAGGCGGCGTCAATGCTGCTCGACAGCGGTGCGGGCGCGGTGGTGCTGACGCTGGGCTCCGCGGGCGCCTACCTCGCCACCGCCGCCGGCCATCAGATCGTCCCCGGCCATCGGGTGACGCCGGTGGACACGACCGGAGCCGGAGACGTGTTCAACGGCGCGCTCGCCGTGGCGCTGGCCGAGAACCGCGACCTCTACGAGAGGCACGCCGAACAGATATCCAGGAGTGTCTTCGTCGAGGAGGCGGAGACGTGGGGGCGGCTGTCCGAGGCCATGGAGAGGGGAGAGGACGCGTCGGCGGTAGTCCCGGACGGGTGGACGCCGACGGCGCGGCTCGCATCGAGCACGTGCAGCACCGGTCCTCCATAGGCCGGATCGATCCTGAGGGCTGTGTGCACCTTGCTGGTGGTGGCCCCGCCGATCAGCAACGGCAGGCTCATGCCCTCGCGCTGCATCTCGCTCGCCACCGTGACCATCTCGTCGAGCGAGGGCGTGATCAGGCCCGAAAGGCCGATCATATGCGCGCCATTCTCGTTGGCGGCCTTGAGGATGTCCTGCCACGGCACCATGACGCCAAGGTCGATCACCTCGAACCCGTTGCACTGGAGGACGACGCCGACGATATTCTTGCCAATGTCG
>JAHWJV010000042.1 GCA_019348265.1 Gemmatimonadota bacterium | reverse complement strand
ATTAGGGGCTGGCCGGGCCGGAGGTCCATGTAGCGGAGTGCCTTCTCGAGAGCAAGCCGCTGGTTTGGATCACTCATCGTGGCCGGGTCGGGCACGTTGCTGTCGATCGGCATTCCCATCCCGGGGTTCGTCCCGTAGGTGATCATCGGGCGTAGCGTGTTGGCGTCCAGCGTGACGGTTGCGTCATAGGTCGCGCCCTCGTCGGTGGGCAGGAGCTTCCAAGCCTCTACGGCTGCGTCCCACGCGGGGCCCTGCGGAGCGGCGGGGCGGCCCTTGATGTAATCGAAGGTGGTCTCGTCAGGCGCTATGAGGCCTGCGCGGGCACCCGCCTCGATCGACATGTTGCAGATGGTCATCCGCTCTTCCATGCTCAGCGCGCGGATGGCCTCGCCCGTGTACTCGACCACGTAGCCCGTCCCGCCGCCGATCCCGATCTTGGCGATGATGGCGAGGATGATGTCCTTGGCCTGGACGCCGGGCTGGAGCTTGCCGTCGACGCGGATCTCCATCGTCTTCGGGCGGTTCTGGATCAAGCACTGCGTGGACAGCACGTGCGCCACCTCGGAGGTGCCGATGCCGAAAGCCAGCGCGCCGAAGGCGCCGTGCGTCGAGGTGTGCGAATCGCCGCAGACGATGGTCATCCCGGGTTGAGTCAGCCCCTGCTCCGGCCCGATCACGTGCACGATTCCCTGCTTCTCGCTGCCCAGCGCGAAGAGCGGCACGCCGAAGTCGGCGCAGTTCTGCTCCAGCTGCTTGAGCTGCGCCGCCGCCTGCGCGTCGTTCACCGGGATCACGCCCTTTACGCGGGGCGTGGTCGGGGTCGAGTGGTCCATCGTGGCGATGGTGCGGTCCGGACGGCGCACCTTCAGACCGCGCTGGCGCAGCTCCGTGAACGCCTGAGGTGAGGTCACCTCGTGCACGAGGTGCAGGTCGATGTAGAGGACCGCCGGCGTCAGCGGCGTCTCGGGGCGGACCAGGTGGAGGTCCCAGATCTTCTGGAACAGAGTACGAGGGCTCGACATGGATCAGGCCTGGACTGGAGTGGAGAGCTTCGCTCTAAGGTCGTTTACTACCGAACTGATGCCTCGGCGGGCGTTATCGGCGTCGCGATCGCGCAGCAGGGGGAGCTCGAGCGAATCCCAGAGCGCCTGCCAGCTCGCTTCGATCACGTTCTCCGAGCACCCTAGGGTGCTCCAGCGCTCCTCGCCGCGCGCGGATTCGATCACCACGCGGGGCTTCGCGGCGGAGCCGCGGTGCGCGTCCACGATGCGCACCTTGTAATCCACCAGCTTGACCTCGGCGAGGTCGGGGAAGTGGGGGACGAGCGCCTTTCGGATCGCGCCGTCCAGCGCGTTGACCGGGCCGTCCCCGTCCGCGGCGGTGTGCATCACCTCGTTGCCGATCCGGATCTTGGTGGTGGCCTGCACGCGGGAGGTCTCCTCCCCCTGCTTGGCCACGATCACGGTGAAGTCGAGCAGCTCGAAGGGTGCGCGGTAGTCGGGCGCGGTGCGCCGCACCAGCATCTCGAAGGAGCCGTCCGCGGCCTCGAACTGGAAGCCCTGGCTCTCCAGCTCCTTCACGCGCTGCAGCACGGACAGCTCGCGACCGCTCAGCTCGAGCCCTAGCGCCTCGGCACGCACGCGCACGTTCTTCCGCCCCGCGAGCTCGCTCACCACCACACGCGTCTCGTTGCCGACCAGCGCCGGATCCACGTGCTCGTAGCTGCTGGAGAGCTTGTGCACCGCGGCGACGTGGATCCCGCCCTTGTGGGCGAAGGCGCTGCGCCCCACGTACGGCGCGTGTGCGTCCGGGTTCAGGTTGGCGACGTCTGCGACCAGGTGCGACACCTCCGTCAGGCGCCGTAGCTGCTCCGGCTCCACGCACGCGTAGCCGAGCTTGACCTGCAGGTTCGCGATCAGCGGGATCAGGTCTATGTTCCCGCACCGCTCGCCGTATCCGTTGATGGTACCCTGGACGTGGACGCATCCGGCGCGCACGGCGGACATGGCGTTCGCGACCGCGAGCCCGCCATCGTTGTGGGTGTGGATTCCCAGCGGTGCCGACACGCGCTCCGCGACGCGCGCAACGATCTCCGCGACGTCCTCGGGAAGCGAGCCGCCATTGGTGTCGCAGAGGACGACGCAGTCGGCACCGGCGTCGGCCGCGGCGGCTAGCGTGGCCAGCGCGTACTCGGAGTCCAATCGGTATCCGTCGAAGAAGTGCTCGCCATCGAACACCACTTCCTTGCCGCGTTCCTTGAAGTAGGCCACGCTCTCGGAGATCATGCGGAGGTTCTCCTCACGCGTCGTCTCCAGCACCCGCTCGACGTGGAGCGCGGAAGTCTTGCCGACCAGCGTGACGACCGGCGTTTCCGCGTCGACCAGCGCGCGGAGGTTCGGGTCGTCGTCGCAGCGGTTGCTCTGGTGGCGCGTGCTTCCGAAGGCGGCGATCCGCGCGGTGCGCAGCTCGAGGGCGCGGGCGCGCTCGAAGAACTCGGCGTCTTTCGGGTTCGAGCCGGGCCAGCCGCCCTCGATGTAGTGCACGCCCAGCGCGTCCAGCTCCGCGGCGATCCGCAGCTTGTCGTCGACGGATAGGGAGAGCCCCTCCCGCTGCGTGCCGTCACGCAGCGTGGTGTCGTACAGCCGGATCGAGCGGACGGCTTTGGCCATCAAACTCCCCACAGGTAGCTGGCCTTCTCGAGCTGCCGGGCCTCCAGCACGCGAGCGCTCGCTGCCTTGTTCACGGCGTGCAGCAGCGCGCGCACGGCGCCCACGACGATGTCGGGCGAGGCCCCGCGGCCGGTGAACGTTACCCCGTTCACCCTCACGCGCACCGTCACCTCGCCCACCGCGTCCTGCCCGGGCGTCGCGGAGTGCACCTGCAGCTCGTCGAGCTCGACGCGGAAGGGCACCAGCTTCTGGTACGCGGCGAACGCAGCGGCGATCGGCCCATCGCCGTCGGCGGTCGAGCTGCGCGGAGTGCCGCCGTTTTCCGAGATCCCCAGCGCCGCTTCCGCGTGCGGGAGCTTGCCGCAGACCACGCGCAGCTCGTGCAGCTTGAAGGTCTCCGGGACGTCCTCCATGGTGCCGTGGTGCAGAATGGAGATCAGGTCCTCGTCCAGGATGGTCTTCTTCTGGTCGGCGAGGAGCTTGAAGAGCTTGTAGGCGCGGTCCAGGTCCTCCACGTCGAGCTCGTACCCGAGCTCACGGAATCGGCGCGCCAGGGCGTTGCGGCCCGAGTGCTTCCCGAGCACCAGCTGGCTGTCGGAGACGCCGACCATCTCCGGCGTCATGATCTCGTACGTCGTCCGGTCCTTGATCATCCCGTCCTGGTGGATCCCCGCCTCGTGCGCGAAGGCGTTCTTCCCGACGATCGCCTTGTTCGGCTGCGGGTGGATGCCGGTGATGTAGGACAGGAGCTGGCTGGTGCGGTGGATCTCCGGCGTGTTGATGGAGGTCGCGAAGGGGAAGGCGTCGTGGCGCACCTTCAGCGACATCACGATCTCCTCGAGCGCGGCGTTGCCCGCGCGCTCGCCGATCCCGTTGATGGTGCACTCCACCTGCCGCGCGCCGGCTTCCACCGCCGCGAGCGAGTTCGCGACCGCAAGGCCGAGATCGTTGTGGCAGTGCACGCTGATCACCACCTTCTCGATCCCCGTCACGGTCGAGAAGAGCTGCTCGATGACCCGCCGGTACTCGGACGGGTAGGTATAGCCGACGGTGTCCGGGATGTTGATCGTCGTCGCTCCGGCATCGACCGCGGCCTGCACCACCTGGCAGAGGAAGGCCGGGTCGGTGCGCATCGCGTCCTCGGCGCTGAACTCCACGTCGTCCGTGTACTTCAGCGCGTGGCGCACGGCGGCCGCCGCGCGGTCGATGCACTCGGCGCGGGAGATCTTCAGCTTGTGGGTGAGGTGGATGTCGGACGTGGCGAGGAAGGTGTGCAGGCGGGCGCGCTCGGCGTATTCCAGCGCTTCGGCGGCGCGATCGATGTCGATCTGCGTCGCTCGCGCCAGGGCCGCGATCACGGGCCGCCTCACCTCACGCGCGATCTGTTGCACGGAACCGAAATCGTCAGGCGAGCTGATGGGGAAGCCGGCTTCGATGATGTCCACGCCGAGCGCGTCGAGCTGATGGGCCATGCGCAGCTTCTCCGCGGGGGTCATGGTCGCCCCCGGAGATTGCTCCCCATCTCTCAGCGTCGTGTCGAACACCAGAATCCGGTCCATACCGCCTCTCTTGGCGACAGTGGAAAAAACGCGGGCCTTCTCTCCGGAGAAGGCCCGCGGCGTTTAGCTGTCTCGGTTGGGTCGCTACCCTCTTGCCTATCCGATTCGCTGTGCGCTCGCGCCTTCTCCCCCGGGTCCAATAATGAGGACGCTGAGGAGTCGAATAACGACGACGACGAGTCGCGAAATCGGCTGCATGTGTTCCGTTAAGGGGCCGCTGCAGAAAAGCTCTCGCATTGTATAGGCAGAGCCTGGCGGTGTCAAGGCGGGCGGGGAAGTCTTCAGTCATCGGTCGTTACACCTTCCGACCTGCCTCGCTTCAGCGGGCCGCGGCTACCCGACTGCAGATTGACCACTGACGACTTCTTCTCACTCACCCATCCAGCGCGGGAAGCTCCCCAGCACGCGGAACAGCGAGGTGAACTCGCGCGCTTCCCCGATCGCCGCCCCGAGCTCCGCGTCGCTCGTATCGGCCTCCACCTCGATGAAGAAGCGGTAGCTCCAGGGCACGATCCCCGGACGGGATTCGAGCTTGGTGAGGTTGTAGCCGCGGTCGGCGAAGGGGAGCAGCACCCGGACCAGCGCGCCCGGGACGTTCTTGGTCTCGATGAGCAGGGCGGTCTTGCGCGTGTCGCCACGCATGGCATCGGCGGAGGGGACGACGCGCTCCGCGTTCTCGGCCCGCGAGACGACGAGGAAGCGGGTCTGGTTGTCGTGACGGTCCTCGATGTCGGCGGCGAGGATCTCCAGGTCGTAGCGGTCCGCCGCCGGCCGCCCCGCGATCGCCGCGTGCGCGGGGTTGGCGCGGCCGGCGATCTCCTTGGCCGCCCCGGCGGTATCGTAGAACGCCACCGCTTCCAGGTGCGAATTCGTCTGGAAGAAGCGCTGGCACTGGGCGAGGGCGACCGGGTGCGAGAACACGTGCGTCAGCTGGTCGAGGGTAACGCCGGCCACGCCCAGCAAGCAGTGGTGGATCGGCGTCACCACCTCTCCCACCACAACCAGCTCCGGCGCGGCGAGGACGTCGTAGCTCCCCACCACGCTGCCGGCCAGCGAGTTCTCGATGGGCAGGAGCCCGTAGTCTACCCGCTCCTCGATCACCGCTTCCCCCACCTCCGCGAAGGTGCGGTGGGGGATCGGCTCTACCTGATCTGCGAAGAAGCGGCGCGCGGCGTCCTCGCTGAAGGCGCCAAGCTCGCCCTGAAATGAGATGGTGGTCATGAGGGGTATCGGCTATCGGCTATCGGCTATCCGGAGGCAGAGTGGAGCGGCGCCGCGCGGGTGTCAAGCTGGTGGGCGGTGCCGCACGCCTTCCCATCTGGTCTGCGCGTAACGGCTCGCTGCCAGCTTTTCGCGTGCCGCGCGGAAGGCGGCGCTTCGCGCCGCCTTCTCGTCGGCGCCATCCACTTCGAGCTGGGCATCCAGTTGGTACGACAGCGAGAACTCCTCGACGATGCGTGGGGTCGACGGGGCGCGGCGGAGCTCGATTATCCGGACCCGGGCCTCGGGCCAGAGCGCGCGGAGCTCCTTCTCGAGCAGGTGCTCCGCATCCGCAATCCCGTAGGCCACGACGTGCACGGTTCCCTTACCGCGGATTTGGATTGAGCGGTGCATAGAGGCAGCGTCCGATCGGCTCGGCGTCGGCCGGTGCTCGCCGTAGTCAGCGGCGGAGCGGAACTGAACCCCTCTCCCATTCATAGCGCGCCGGGTGAGGGCCTGGGGTGGCGGTCACACGACCAACCGGGGACTGGCCGCCGACTGGCAATCGGCAGATGCCTTTACGGCGGCGTCGGTGCCGGCTGGGCGGTAGCCGACGGAGCCGGGTTGGGCGGCGCGGCTGTGTCGACCGGCACGCCGAGGAGGAGCCGCTCGTTGCGCAACTGCTGGAGCTGGTTCTCGGCCCGGGCCTTCTCTCGGCCCGGGGGGGCCCGGCGGACATACTGCTCGAGGGCCGCGATAGCGGCCGTGGTGTCGTTCCGCGCGAGGTGGACCTGCGAGAGCGCGCCGTATGCGTTGGTGAGCGCCGGGTTCCGCTGAATCGCGTCGGCCAGGAAGTCGCGCGCGTCGTCGACCCGATTTAACCGCTCCAGCGCGATCCCCACGTTCTGGCGGATCTCGGCATTGTCCGGCGCGAGGTCGAGGGCTTCCTGAAAGAGCCCCAGCGCTTCGTCGACGCGCCCTTCCCTGAAGACCTCGATTCCGCGGCGGTTGATTTCTTCGGCGGTGGGCGCGGGCGGCGCGGTGTCGGCCGGGGGCGCGGCGGTGTCGAAGGCGAGCGAGTCGTCAGGAACCTCCATCGCGACCTGGGTGCGCCCGCCATTCTCCATCACCGCCCATACCCCCACGGCGGCGAGCGCCAGCAGCACGAAGCTCCAGACCAGGAGCGGGGTGCGCGACTTTCGCGGCTGGACGATCTGAGGCGTCCGGGCGGCTCCCGCCGCTGGGTCGCCGGGCCGCGGCGGCGGCGCACCAGCGCCGGCGGTCGCTCCTGCTGCGCCCGCGGCGGCTGTGGCCGGCAGGTCCATCAGCTGCGTCCGCTCGTCCTCGTCTACGGCGGACACGTCCATCAGGTGCGTCCGCTCGTCGTCGTCCACCGCGGCGGCGCCGCTCCCGGCGACGATGGGGAGGCCAGCGGCGGCCAGCGGCGTGAACGGTTCGACCGGCGAATCCGGCATGTCCCGGAGAACGCGATCCAGCGCGGCGGCCATCGCGATCGCGTCCGGAAAGCGGTCGACCGCATCGAAGGCGAGCGCCCGCTGGATGATCTCGTCGACGCTGGCCGGAATCGCCTGGTTGCGCGAGCGCGGCGAAGGCGGAGGCACCGGCAGCCCAAGCGACATCCGGTTCCGGTCCGAGTCGGTGAAGGGCCGCTCCCCGCTGAGGAGCTGGTACCCGACCGCGCCGAGACTGAAGACGTCGGAGGCCGCGGTGAGCTGGCTCAGGCCGCGAAGCTGCTCCGGCGACGCGTACGCGGGTGAGTGCGGGAGCCGTCCGTCCTGGGTCAGCTGGTTCGCGGTGTCCTCGTCGTCGGCGAGCTTGGCGATGCCGAAGTCCACCATGCGGACCTGCAGCTCGTCATGGTCGCGGGCGAGGAAGATGTTGCCCGGCTTGACGTCCCGGTGGATCAGGCCCGCGCGGTGGCCGACGGCGAGCCCCCGGGCGGCCTCCCGGAGCACGCGCAGCGCGGTTGGCAGCGGCGGCGCGCCGGAGCGCTGCAGGTGGGTGGCGAGGTCGTGCCCCTCCAGCAGCTCCATGACGATGTAGTCGAGCCCCAGCTCGTCGTCGGTGCCGTAATCGTATACCGGCACCACGTTCGGGTGGTGCGGAAGCGCAGCCGCGGCGCGGGCTTCCCGGTGAAAGCGCGCGCGAACGCGGCGTCGGGTATCCGGGTCGTCACCCATCGCGACGGTGATGACCTTCAACGCGACCCGCCGTCCCAGGCGCTCGTCGAGCGAGCGGTACACCGCCCCCATCCCGCCGCGTCCGATCACCTCCTCGATGCGGTAGCGGCCTCCGAGTACCCTGCCGCGGAGAAGGCCTTCGAGACCTGTCATAGGCTAGTGGCTCCCACCGGACGCAACAGGCAACAGGGACAGGGAACAGCCAGCGGCCGTGCCGGCTGTTTCCCGTTCCCTGTTCCCTGTTGCCTGGTCAGTCGACTACTCATGCCGCGTCGCATCCGGATCCACCTCGACCTCGGCGCCTTCCCCCTCCTCGTCCGGCGGGACCTCATCGATGCGCAGCACCGGTCCCTGGTCGCCGATGCGGAGCGGAACGCCCGGCGGCAGCCAGCCGGTGGCATCCTGCGGCAGCGAATCGAGGTTCAGCTGCCCCTTTCCTACATGCGCCCCACGGACTTCCTGGCCGGGGAGGTGGAGCGGGTTGAGGCCGAGATTGTAGACCTTGAACCCGGGCGCGCCGTCGCGCTCCTCCCAGACCAGGGCGAGCTGCCGCCGGCTCACGTGCGGCACGTCGCTCAGCGCCACGGTGGTCCGGAGCTGCGGATCGTCCGAGCGGCGGCCGACGGTGGCGTAGGAGTCGGTAAGGCGGAACACCTCGCGCTCCTTGCCGTTGAGGTCCTCCACCACCAGCACCCAGCGCCCGGCCTGCCAGCCTGGAACGCCGACGTCGGCGATACGCGTGGCATCCGGGTCCGCGACCGGGAGCGGTGCGGCCTCGGTGGCAGCGTCGGCGCGGTCGTACGTCGGGCGCGAGGCGGGGAGCGGCTCATGCGGCGCGGGCACGTCCTCCGGCGGGGCGCTGCCCGCGTGGGCGGAAACCTGGTAGAGCGGCGAATCCCCGTCCTCCGACCGGCGGAGCTGGACGCGATACGCGCGATCGTACAGTGAGCCGTGCCGCATCACGGAATCAGTCAGGTCCCGCTCGACGGTCTGCGCGAGCGGTGCCAGAGCTTCGGCGGCGTCCGGGCGCAGCGTCACCACCAGCAGCGACTCGGGGAGCAGCTTGGCGTACTTTCCAGGCAGCGCCCGCAGGTTCTCCCGGTCGATCAGCTCGCCGA
This sequence comes from Gemmatimonadota bacterium, assembly GCA_019348265.1. Taxonomy (GTDB): domain Bacteria; phylum Gemmatimonadota; class Gemmatimonadetes; order Longimicrobiales; family Longimicrobiaceae; genus JAHWJV01. Next base: position 5,270 of record JAHWJV010000042.1, on the reverse strand, counting down.
GGGCGAGCTTGATCTCCGGCAGCGCGTCGCGCAGCAGGGTGTCCATGAAGGGGGCGCGCTCATTGGCGTGCCCGCTCGAGGCGTTTTCGATCACTGCTGCCCTCCAGCACGGGGAAGTGGCGGTGCGTCGCCCGGCGTGACAGGGGCCGCGCCGCCGGCCGTGGGGCCGAACGGGGAGCTCAGCTGCTGTACCTGGAGGCGAAGCGAATCGACCTCCGCGCGCAGCTGATCCATCTCCGTTCGCTGCACGCCGGTGCCGCTCGCCTGGCGCCCGGACCAGATCGCATAGCCCGCCCCCGCCAGGGCGAGCAGCGCGAGAAGCGTGGCGAGTGCTCCCAGCCCGGAGCGCCGTGCCGGGGGGTTGAAAGGCGCGCTACGCGTTTGATCCATGGTACGGCTCTGCGCTGGAAGGACCCGTGTGTTGGAGCTGGCGCCGCCCTCGAGAGCACGGATCAGCACCGCGGTGTAATTGTCCTCCGGTCCGCGCTCCTCCACCTTGCGGCGGATCAGCTCGACCGCCTCGGCGGCGGAAGGGGACTCCAGGATGCGGGATAGCTCGTCCAGGCGAACGGACTTGTATACCCCGTCGGAGACCAGGAGCCAGGACCACCCGGGACGCGCGGGCATCCAGCTGGCGTCCGCTTCGCCGCCGCGGCCGACCGCACGCTGGAGCCGGTTCGCCCCGGCCGTATCCGGGATCTCGTCCAGCGTGATCTCCCCCGCCTCCCACTTTGCGAAGGCAGGGGTGTGGTCACGCGTCTCGAGCCTGACGGTACCGTCGGGCGAGCGGGAGAGGATGCGCACGTCGCCGACGTGCGCGCCGATCCACCCGATGCCGTCGCCGCTGTTGTTGGCGAGGGCTAACACGCCGATCGCGCAACCCATTCCGCCGTGCGCGTCCGGGTTCTCGCCGGCGGCGCGCACAACCGTGGCATCCGCCGTCCGCACCGCGCGACGCAGATCGTCGAGGCTGCGTACCGGCCCCGCCGCGAGCACTGCCTGGAGCGCGGTGTCGGCCGCGAGCCGGCCACTCCGCTCCCCGCCCATCCCGTCGGCCACCGCGACGATGCCGGTGTCGGTGAACCGGTCGATGGTGAACGCGTCCTGGTTCTCGGTTCGCGGCCCCTGCTCGCTCATGCCGGCCACCTCGAAGCGCAGGCCGTGCACCGCGATCGGCTCGGACTGGCTCTCGCTCATCGGATCCGCACTCCTTGCTCGGACAAGAGCTCCTCGGGCGCGGGGTCAGCCGTGGCGCGAAGTCGCTCCTCGACGGCCCGGCGGTGACTGATCCCCGCGATGATTCCTACGCCGACCGCGGAGGCCAGCAGCTTCGCGCCGCCATGCGCCGCGAACGCCGCCGCCACGCCGGTCAGCGGCACCACACGGATCCCTCCCAGAGCCGACAGCCAGAACGGGATCGCGATCAGCATCGCCAGACCCGTCACCAGCGATCTCTCGAAGGCGCTCCGCTCCCGGACCGCCACCGCAAGCATCTGGATCACGAAAGCCGTGTAGACGAGCACGAATCCGATCGCCCCCAGCAGACCCCACTGCGCCGCCACGGTGGTGATGTAGCCGTCGTCCGCCGCGTTGGGAGCGGTCTCGGCGTGGCCGCGGCCAGGGCCCTCGCCGAACAGCCCACCCGCGAGCACGTTCGCGTCGAACAGCTTGATCTGGTGCACCTTCGCGGCCCACTCCTCCCGCTGCGGCTCCGTCATCGCGGACAGGTCGAGGTACGGGTTCTTGGAGAGCGCGAGACGCGTCTGCGATCGCTCGTCGACGCTGAACGCCAGCAGCACCAAACCTGCCCAGATCACCAGCATCAGTCCTCCCCACCACGCGCGTCGAGTTCCTACCAGGAGCATCGCCGCAAAACTGCCCGCCAGGATGATCGACAACCCGAGGTCGTGGATCGCGAGGAAGGGGATCACCGGCAGCGCCCCGTAGAGCACGATGGTCAGGATGCGCCGCGGCGAGATCAGCTGGCCCGGCGTGCCCAGGTTGTAGGCGTCGTCGGCCAGCACCGCGGCCCAGACCCCGACGAAGATCGGGAGGAAGAGCTCCCAGGGAGTCATCCCGGCCAGCTTACCCGTCGCACGAACGTTCGGAATGGCTGCCATCGCGGCGAACGCCAGGAATGTCACCAGGAACGGCCACACCCGCTTGTCGCGAAAGACCCTCAGAGGCCCCGGTCGACGCGTGGCCATGAAGGCCAGCAGCATCGCGAGGGGGGCCACGACCACGGTCAGCGTGCTCGCCAGCCGGAGCAGGGAGTTCCTCTCCGGCCGCGTTACCACACGGACCGTCTCGATCGGATCCGGGAGCTCGGGGGGCGGACCACGGAACACCTGCTGCTGCCGCTCTTGGTCATAGGCGCGCAGGATCGTGGTGAGCTGGGAGCGCTCCGCCTTGATCGAGTTCGCTTCCTGGCGCGTGCCGCCCGTCGCCTGGTACACGGGGTCGGTGAAGATCTGGAAGAGCGAGGGCCGGATCATGAGGAAGATCACGATCGGCAGGACGATCACCGCCCAGTTGCCCCGGTACTTCATCGCGCGCATCACGACGACCAGCAGCAGCCATCCGATCACGGACGCGATGTCGCGGATCAGCACTCCACCCGAGCCCGGGGCAGTGCCGTGGACGGGCCAGACGCCCTTCACGACCGCGTAGTGCGCGATCAGATAGAAGAGTGTCGAGATGAGCAGTCCCAGCCCGAGGGTGCCCGGCATGCTCATCGCCGCCTCGCGCCGCTCGAGCTCCGGTCGGTTGTGCGTTCGGACGTTGATGGGGACCCCCGACGGGCCCACCGGCTTGCCGCGCCGCAGAACGCGATCGATGAGACTCATCCCTGCACCTCTCTGGCTGCCTGCTGGTGCTCTACGAGCGCGCGGGTCATCGCGCCGCCTATCGAGGCCGGCATCCGGCCGCCGGGGCCGCCGCCCTGCAGGTAGATGACGACGCTATACCGCGCACGGCCCTGAGGGTCGAAGATCAGCCCCGAGAACCAGCCGTCGTCGGGTCGGCCGGGGATCTGGGCTGTGCCGGTCTTGCCGCCGAGGTCCCAGCCGGTCCCCTGGAAGAAAGGCTGCGCGGCCACTCCGGTGCCGCTGTCCACCACCCCGATCATCGCGGTCTGCAGCTTCAGTGCGGTCTGCGCGCTCATCACGCGCACCCCCTGCTCGCCATCTTCCTCGGCCTGCTCCACCGCTGCGTACTCCACCTTCGGCGGGAGCATCACGCCGCCGTTGCCGATCGCGGAGATGAAGCGCGAGATGCCGATTACCGTCACGTCGAGCGGGCCCTGCCCGATGGAAAGCTGCGCCCACTCGGCCCGACCGGTCCGCTCCGACATGCGGATACGGTTCGGAGGCGGCGTCATCCGGCGCGCGAAATCGCGCGAGGTCGTCGACCAGAAGCGGTAGCTCGTGTCGCGCGGCGCTTCCTCGGCGGTCGGGTACACCTCGAAACCGAAGCGTTGGTACGCGTCGATGAACGCCTGCTCGCCGAGCTGCTCGCGCATGCGCAGCGCCATCCAGACCGCGCCGGTGTTGCACGACGGGATGAGAACCCCGGTCGGACCGATGACCGGGCCGATGCCGCGGCCCTCGAAGTTCTGGATCCGCGCGCGATCGGTCACCTGGATCGAGGTCGGACAGGGGATGGTGATGCTGTCGGGGAGCCCGTGCTCCCACCAGAGCGCCGCGAGCGCGAGCTTGAAGACCGAGCCCGGAGGCGCGTAGCGCTTGATTCCGAAGGGCGGGTCGTCCGGGCCGCCGGTGGCCGCATAGGCGAGCACCGCGCCGGTCTGAACGTCCTGCACCACCACGGCTCCTGGGCGGTTCGTGCCGCGGAGCAGCTGCCACGCCCGCGCGGTGAGGTCGCTGCACAGCGTCAGGCGCATGTCCGTACCGACCGGGTGCAGCTCGCCCTTCTCCAGCAGCGTCGGCGGCTCGCGCAGTTCCTCGCTGAAGAGACGCTCGATGGTGAAGTCGCGCTCGTCCGCATCGGGTCCGCCGCCGACCAGGTTGGCGCCCGCGGCGCCGAGCGGGTAGGTGCGCTCCACCACACCATTGCGCGCCCGATAGACCGCAAGAGCCTTCGCCGGGTCGTCACTGCAGTCGTTCATCCAGCCGCGCACGTCGGCGCGGCGGAGCTCGGTCCGGCGCGGGTCGCCGTACTGCGAGTACGCCCTGCGCCCCTCCTCGATCGTCTCCCGCTGGGCCAGGAGCCGATAGTGCCCGGCCCCGTACACCACGGCCAGGAGAAGCATGCCGATGGCGATGCGGAGCGGCCAGCGCTCTTCCGCGTGCCGCCAGGCATGGATGAGCCAGCGGAAGATCCAGACGCCGGCGCCGAGGCCCACCAGCACGAAGGCAGCGCGCAGGGCCCAGTTGATGATGTGATCCATGGATGATCAGCCCTCCACGCGCGTGACCCGGAGCGTCGTGGTTCCCATCCGGATGTTGTCACCGACCGCCGCCTTCTGCGGCTGGTGCGGAGGGAGCGCGGTTTCGTTGAGGAAGGTGCGGTTCTTCGAGTCGAGATCGGTGACGAACAGGCCACCGCGCTCGACGTGCAAGCGCGCGTGCTTCGAGGACATGTAGCGGTCGCCGATGCCGTGCACCCCCTGCTCGGTTTTGCGCCCGACGGTGAGCTCGCCGTTCACCTGCAGCGAGCCCTCGAAGGAGGGGGAGCTCACCACGTCGAGCACGGCGACCGCGCCGGAGGCGACGGCGGCACCGGCGCCGCCGGGCGCGGCACCGACCGGGGTGCTCGCCGCCATGGGCGCGCTCGGTCGCGCCTTCTCCTCGAGACCCACCGGCTTCACGAAGGCGAACTCCTTCTTCGTGTCGAGCAGAACGATCTCCAGGCGAAGCCCGGCCCTCGCGATGCTGTTGTCTTCGGCCCACTGCAGGGCGAAGCGCCGCAGGTGCTCCGCCTCGTCACGTGCCCAGAGCGCCGGATCGACCCCTTCCGCCACCAGATCCGTGGAGATATAAACCCGCAGATTCGGCGCGGTGTGGCGGTCCGCGTAGCGTCTGAGCGCTTCGCGGACACCCGCCTCCAACTGCTCGCGGAGAGTCGGGCGGAGGAACTTGCGGATAAGATTCAGCATGGCGTTCCGTTCAAGGTACGTCGGGCGGCGCGAGCGGTGCAGGGTACATGCCAGCCGGAAAGAGCGAGAGTGCGAAAGCGCGAGAGGCGAGAGTCCCGGTTGGGCGACTTTCGCACTCTCGCGTTCTCGCACTCTCGCACTTCCCGTTTCAGTC
>JAHWJV010000429.1 GCA_019348265.1 Gemmatimonadota bacterium | reverse complement strand
TCTTTCGCCCGCTTCTCCCAGCGATAGAACGTGGTCGCATCCAGTTGGTGGCGGCGCAGTCATGGACAGTCGCCTCCATTTACAGCACAAGGCGGCTTTCCCCCGATGCGGAATCGCGGATTACCGATCAACTCCAATCCGCCGACAGAAACGCAACGGCAGACGTGCTGGACGGCTCGGCTACGGGATGGCTGCGGGCGGCGGCGTGAGTTCGAACTCAGCGAACAGGCCGAACCGGAGGTGTCGTGACGCTTCCCTCTGTCCAATTCGGCTTGCCCGACCCACATAATCACCATGCAAGCCAACGTTGAAGCCATGGATCTGCGTACCCGCCTGTATCCGGAGCACTTGGTCCTGAGTATCAACGATCTCGTTCTCGGGACCACACGCGGCATGATCGGCGGATCGCCGGCATTCGCTACGATCGGATTGCGTGTAGCTCAAGCTGAGCGCGACGCGACGGTCAGTCGCGCCCCACACGTCGGGAATCCGGATAGGCCCGGTCGCGGTCAGGGTCTGCACCCCGTCCAGCGACTGCATCCGGTGGTACACCGCATCCTGCCCGGCGACCCTCCACTCCCCCCTGTAGCTGAGGTTCAGACCTCCCCGCAGTCCAAGCCCCACCGCGACCGGTACGCGCGTCTGGACCGTCCCGTATCTCGCATCTGAGCCCGCATCCTCCAACGACCGGGACTCGCGGCTCAACCCCGTGGTAATCGCCAGAGACGGCACCGCTCCGCGCGTGATCCTGCCGATGGGCAGACCCGCCCACTGCACCTCGATCTCAGGCCACTTCCGGTCCTGTGAGATACGCTGTGCGCGCGCGCCGCCGGCATCACCCCCGGCGGCTTCGTACGCCAGGCTTACCCGCACTCCCGCGAGGGGCTCCATCCGTGTGGTCGCCCGAAACCGGGTAAGGACAGACACGGAGCTGGCCGTGTCGTCTCCCAACCTAACCAGCTCTTCGCGCCCACCCGCTCCCAGCTGAATACCGAGCCCGGGCACCGCCGCCGCGCGGTCATAGAGCGCGTGGAGCCCCCGGCTCCAGTTCATCTCGACCGGCCCGACCACGCGGGCCAGGCGTGATCCGGCTTCACCCACACGCCTGCTGTCCGAGAGCCCCAGCGCGGTCGCGAGCGCCGCCGGGACCAGGGTAAGCCGCGCCCGCAGGTCGCGTTGACCGTTCAGAGCCCTGAGGAGCTCGGGGATCGTGTCGCCGGCCACCCGTCCCGAACGCGTGTACGACGGGTTGGCATCCATGGAATAGCGGGTGTCGACGACGGCCTGTCCCGACAACCACGAGGCCAGCCGGGGAGACCAGGTGAGACTAGTGTGCACCGACCGTTCGAACTCGCGGCCGACATCGACGGGCCCGACACGCGTTCGCTCCCGGGCGATCGCCAAGGCGGCGGCGGAATTCTGCAGGCCGTTCGGAAGGAGGTCGCGGGACGTCCGGAACGATAGGTCCGCCCCGAGGGAGCTGAACGGGCGGAACCCGACTGAAAGGTTCTGAATCAGACGGCGGCGGAACGCCTGTTCGTTGGAGACTTCGCCGGCACCGGGCAGCACCATCGTAAACCTTGCGCGCTCGTCGGACGAGTTCGAGTACTCCGTGGTGAGCGTGAGCGCTGTGGGGGTCCAGCGGAGGCGGCGTGGCGCGACCGCCCGGGCAACCGCGCTCCGGCCGAGCCACCCGCGGAAGCCGCGCCGCTCCTCGCCCGTGCTGTCCGGCAGCAGGGCAAGGCTGCGCGCTACGGGCTCCAACCGGTACCGAAGGCTCGCCTGGACCTGAGCGCCCCGGTTCGTGCTGTACAGCGCCGTGGCACCACCGCTTTCGTATGCGAGCTGGGCCGAGAGGCCGTCCAGCAGCGGCGAAGACGGTGATCCCCGGGCGGCCCGGCGGCCCAGCCGGAACCCGAGCCGCGTACTGCCCGTACGCGGCACTCGAACGCCGGCCAAGTGGCTTACGGGAAGGTCGCTCTGCGCGAGCAGGATGGGATCGGTTCCCGCTGCCTGGTGCTGCACGGTAACGGGGGCTTCGATGCGCCACTGCGCCGGCAGCAACCGCCCGGCATCCCACGTGCTGGTGAGCGTGAGCGCCGACCGACCCTCGTACTGGGCTGCCTGCCTGAATTCCCGGAAGTGCCCCGAACGGGACGAGTACGTCAGGTCGACCTGGAACACCCCCGCCCTGCGCACTCCCACGCTCAAGTGGCCAGCCGTCCCGGGTTCCCGCACGGCATCCGCAAGCCGGATGTCGTCGATCCAGAGCTCCCCGGATATCGCCCCGGGGCTCCCGTTCCAGATACCGAGCGAGACCTGGGCGACGGCGGCCAGGTTGGGAGCCCGGCCACGGTCGGTGATCACGATGCCGTAGGTACTGTCGGCGCTCCACATTACCACCGGCTCTCGATCCCCCGCCGGGCGCTCGTGGAGAGCGGCTTCGGCAAGCGCCCGCAGCTCCGTCCAGCGGGCGAACTCCACGACGGCCTCGGCTCCCCACTCCGCCGGAGTGCGGGGTCGGCCGGTGCGCTTTAGCGGCTGCCTGTACAGGTAGGAGTTCCGAGCGTCGGAGCCCAGGCGAAGGACCAGTTCCTCACCCGCTCCTCCGCCCTCGGCCGCCGCGGCCCAGAAACGCAGCGCGCGATAACCAAGGAGGTTGCGCGGCCGGCTTTCGAACGGGAGCACGGCCTCCGCCCGGTCGCCCGGCGCCACGTCGCGGTACCGGAGTGCGAGCGACTTCTCGTTGTACTCCGCGCCCCCGAACGCGCCGAAGTCGTCGGCCGGGTTCTGCCGCTCGTCACGGATTCCGGGCGGGGACACGTACGCCGGCCCAAGGGTCACCCGGCTTACCGGCCCGACCTGCAGGTCCCCCGGACCGGACGCCAGCGTGTCGCCCCCCACCAGTCCCCGGACGATCCCGCTTGCCGAGCGCTTGCGCCAGCGCGAGCCCACGAACCGCATCCGGGTGACCGCTGACGTCAGATCGCCGTCGCCCGCAAGCAAAATCCTGACGTGCTGCACATGCTCCAGCGCACCCGCCGACGCACCCACGGAAGCTCCGCTCCGCAGGGGAATCCGGTACAGCCGGTACGTGGTCCCGGTCTGCTCCTGGCCGCGGGCCAGGTACTCGGAGGCAGGGTCGGCGAGGTCCACGACGTAGCGCAGGACCCGTTCTTCGGTGTCCAGGGCCCCGTTGCCGTTCAGGTCCTCCGTGTCGGGCAGGCCGTTGCCGCGGGTGCAGTTGGACCGGGCGTCGCCGAGGGCGTACGTCTCGCCGGGTGAACCGCCGCAACGCGCCGCCCACAGCCCGGCCTGGTCGTGCACGCCGGGGATCCACGCCTCTCGCGCGGGATCCCACTCCTGGTCCAGTATGCCGCGCCCCCACGGCTGGCCGCGGTCATCCACCCCGGCGTCGGTGCCTTCCTCACTAAGCGCGAGGGCGTCCTCGCTCACCGTGCCAAGGTCCAGCACCAGCGCGGCACCACGCGAAACCGCCCCCT
>JAHWJV010000428.1 GCA_019348265.1 Gemmatimonadota bacterium | reverse complement strand
GCTGGAAGAGGAGGTCGACCCACCCTCCAAAGTAGCCCTGCACGGCGCCGGCGAGCACCCCGATCACGGACGAGATGCCGGCGAGGATCAGCCCGAACAGCACCGAGATGCGAAAGCCGTAGATCAGGCGCGCGACGACGTCGCGGCCCTGGTCGTCGGTGCCGAGCCAGTTCCATTCGAGCGCCCGGCAGCCCTCGCCGCCGAGGCGCTCGCCGTGCTCGGCGTCTGGCCGAAGCCGTCGGTCCTGGACCGGGTGGACGGCCACCCCATCGGCGAGGTGACGCGCGACTCCGCGGCCGCGCGGGCGGCGCTCGCCGGGGTGGTCCAGCCGCTCTTCGCGAACGGCAGCCCCACGGTGCAGGCCGCTCTCGCCGGTGCCGTCGGGCGCCTGCGTCTCGCGGACGCGGCGCCGCTGCTCCTGGCGAAGGTCGGCTCCGGCTCGACCGCCGAGGTGCGGACGGCGTCGCTCGGCGCGCTGCAGGCGCTGGGCGGCGCCCGCGCCGAGGAAGCGATCCGTACCTCGCTCCAGGATCCCGATCGCACGGTGCGAGCGGCGGCGCTGGCGGCCGTCGCGCGCGCCGGACTCCCCGAGACGACGACCGCGGAGCTGCTCTCCTCGGTCCTGTCGCAAGGCACCGTCACAGAGCAGCAGACCGCGCTCGCCGCCCTTGGCCAGCTGCAGGGAGCGGGTGCGCGCCGGGCGCTCGCGCGGCTGCTCGACCAGCTCGATCGCGGGGCGGTCGCCCCGGAGATCCAGCTCGACGTGGCGGAGGCCGCCCGCGCGAGCCGCGACCCCGCGCTGGTCGCACGCCTCGACGCGCGCGACGCCGCGCGCGCTTCCCGTCCATCACTGGACGCGTACGCGGACGCGCTCCACGGGGGCGACGCGCAGGCTGGGCAGCGCACCATCAACAACAACGCGGCGGCACAGTGCAACCAGTGTCACGTGATCAGCGGGGCGGCAACCGGGAGCCGCGTCGGCCCGGACCTGCGGAGCATCGCCCTGCGCCTCACGCGAGAGCAGCTCCTGGAAGCCCTCGTTCACCCCAACGCCCGGATCGCCCCGGGCTATGGCCCCGTTTCCGTCATGCCGCCGATGGGGGGCGTGCTCACACGGCGGGAGCTGAGGGACGTGGTGGAGTACCTAACGACGCTGCGGTGAGCGCACCCGTCAGCTGCCGTTCATTTCACGGGGGGGGGGGCGCACAGCCACGCACGCGTAGACGCTGGAGAGCGCGGCCGCGATGAGCAGGGCCGCGGGTGCGTGGCGCCGACGTCGCTTGATCAGCTCAGCGAGTGGAGGGGTCACCGAGCCCCCCAGAACGGACTGGGGACGTGCTCCTGCGCCATGATTCTCGCCATCCGCCGCACCACCTCCGGCTGCGAGGCGGCGAGGTCCCGCCGCTCCGCGGGGTCGCTGCGCAGGTCGTACAGCTCGAATTCACCGGTGAACGCGGGCCGGCGGATCCCCTTCCAGTCTCCGAGTCGCACCGCCTGCGCCGGGGTGCCCTCGTAGAACTCCCAATAGAGGTGCGGGTGGCGCGGCTGCTCGCGACCCAGCAGCACGGGCAGGTACGAAAGTCCGTCCTTCCCCTTCGGTGTCCGCGCTCCCGCGATCTCCGCCGCGGTGGGGAGGAAGTCCTCGAAGGCGGAGACGTGATCCGTTTCCTCACCCGCCCGGATGCGGCCCGGGCTCCAGGCGATCATGGGCACCCGGATGCCCCCCTCGTACAGGTCGCGCTTGATCCCGCGCAGCGGGCCGTTGCTGTCGAAGAAATCGGGATCGTGCCCACCCTCCCGGTGCGGCCCGTTGTCACTGGAGAAGACGACGATGGTGTTGCGATCGAGGCCGAGTTCTCGGAGCCGGTCGAGGATCCGACCCACGTCGCGGTCCAGCCGCGTCACCATCGATGCGAAGGTGGCTTCCGTCTTCGAGAGCCGCTCGGAGTAGTCGTGGAAGACGGAGTCCTCCGGCACCTCGACTTCCGCGTGCGGCAGCGTGTACGCCAGGTAGAGGAAGAACGGCTCCCTCCGGTGGCGTCCCAGGAAGGACAGCGTCTCGTCCACGAGCAGGTCGTGCGAGTACTGCCCCCGCCGGCCGTCGACGTTCCGGTCCAGCGCTACCCGCTCCGAGTTCCTCCACAGGTAGTCCGGATAGTAGGAGTGGGCGTGCTGCTGGTTCAGGTAGCCGAAGAAGAAGTCGAAGCCCTGCAGGTTCGGCACGCCCTCCGTACCGGGCTCGCCGAGCCCCCATTTGCCGATGAGCCCGGTGGTGTACCCCGCACCTTTCAGCACCTCGGCGACGGTGACGTCCTCCGCACGCAGCGGGACCCGCTGATTCTCGCCGGAGGGGCCGCGTCCGTGGTTGCCGCGCACCGTGGTGTGCCCGCTGTGTTGACCCGTCATCAGCACGGAGCGGGCGGGCGCGCAGACCGGCGCGCCGGTGTAGTGCTGCGTGAAGCGCAGGCCCTCCCGCGCCATCTGGTCCAGGCGCGGCGTGCGGATCTGCCGCTGCCCGTATGCCCCGACGTCCGCGTAGCCCAGGTCGTCGGCGAGGATGAAGATGATGTTCGGCGGCGCCGTCGAGGCCGCGGGAGCGGGCTGCTCGACCCGCGGCGCCGCACACCCCGCGAGACCGGCGAGGAGCAGCACCGGGAGGGATCGAAAGGAAATCACCATGAGCTCATCGTTCAGGTTACCACCGCCAGTGCGCACCCGCGCCGGTAGCTTGCCCCGCGTACAGTCCAGCCGTCGCTCGCCGCTCCGCCGTGGAGCGGTCTACTCCTTCCAGTAATCCACGACCATCACTTCCGCCAGCAGGGGGTCCGCCATTCTGCTGAAGGCTCTATGGTCCGGATGCGCACCGTATGCCGCGAGCTCCTTCTCGTCGCGGACCGTCACGATGATCGTGCCGTTCCCGGCCGGCGGACCGACGGACGTGGTGGGCCGGCTCCTCGCGCAGGCGATGGGCGAGCACCTCAAGACCCAGGTCGTGGTCGAGAACGTCGGCGGGGCGAGCGGCACGGTGGGTGCGGCCCGCGCGGCGCGCGCCGAGCCCGACGGCTACACGCTCATGATGCATACCGGCTCGACGGCGATCTCCGCGCCGATCTCGCGCAAGGTGGCGCCCTACAACCCGGTCGAGGATTTCGCCTGGATTGCCCTGCTCTCCGAGGCGCCATTCCTCGTCGCCGTCAACCCGACGCTGCCGATCACCGACCTCAGGACGCTGGTGAGCCACGCCAAGGCGCAGGCGGATGCACAGAGTACGTTCTCAGGGACAATGGTAGCGAATTCCTTGAGGCGGATACTCTTGCCGATCCGGAGGCCCGCGAAGAGGTTGCCGCCCCGGCTGTTCAGCACCACGTCTGCGTTTTCGGTCTTCAGAGCCAGATTATTGAACTTCTGCTCGTCACCGAACTCCAAGTCGCCGGTGATGGTAATGACGCTGGGCTTCCCGTCCTTGCCTTCCACGAGGCTGAACGAGGCGGCGTAGGCCGGCGCGGCGGCGAG
>JAHWJV010000427.1 GCA_019348265.1 Gemmatimonadota bacterium | reverse complement strand
GATCTGCGGCGGGTTCCCGGGGCGCCACGTTCCGATCGGACTGACCCCGAAGCTGACCCAGCGCTTCTCCCGCTTGATCTCGCGGTCGAGCCGCTCCACGAACGTGTCCACGTTGTGGCGCCGCCAGTCGTTGCGAGCCAGCACGCCGCCGCCCGCGCGGTAGCGCGCATAACTGGCGCTGTCCGGGAAATCGATCGGAGCGCCGGCGGCGTCCCTCTCCTTGTACGGGTAGAAGTAGTCGTCGATGTGCACGCCGTCGATGTCGTAACGTCGGACGACGTCCAGCACGACGCGGATGGAGTGCTCCCGGACGTCGGGCTCCCCCGGATCCATCCACAGGTGGGTGCCGTAGCTCCGTACGATTTCGGGCCTCACCCGGCTGAGATGCGAGCCGTGGATCTGGGAGCGCGCGGATGGGTGACGGGCGCGGAACGGGTTGAACCAGGCGTGCAGCTCGAGACCCCGCCGGTGTGCCTCGTCCACCGCGAACTGGAGCGGGTCATAGAAGGGCTCCGGCGCGCGTCCCATCTCGCCCGTCAGGTACTCGGACCACGGCTCGTGGTCGGACGCGTAGAGCGCGTCCGCCGCGGGCCGCACCTGAAGGATCACCGCGTTCAGCCGCAGATCCGCCGCGCGGTCGAGTATCGCGAGCAGCTCCGACTTCTGCTCCTGTACGGCGAGCCCGGGGCGCGAGGGCCAATCGATGTTCGAGACGGAGGCGACCCACACGCCGCGGAACTCCCTCTGGACCGGCGGAGGGCCAGCGAGCGGAACGCCGCCACGTGGCATGCAGGAAGTCGAGAGCAGGAGCAGCGGCAGCCAGCGAAGGCTTACTCGGGTCATCGCGCAGCCTGGGGCGGGGGTGAGAAACCGGGGCCCGGCGATTCGGCCGGGCCCCGGGAAGTGATTCAACCAGTCGAACAGGGCGCCCGGTTCAGAACTGCTCCGCCAGCGGAACGGGCCAGCATTCCTGGTCGCCGTACTGTTCGCTCGTGGTGAGGTAGCGTCCCTTCGGCCAGAGGTCGACACCGTAGGCCCTCTTGTATCGCCGGATGTCGCCCATTCGATGTCCGTCGAGATAAAGATCCCGCGCGCGCTGCTCGCGCAACGCCGCCGTGTAGGCCGCGGTGGTGGTCCCGGCAGAAAGCGCCGCCGCGCCGCCTACCGCGCGGCGCTGGTTGACGAAGGCGAGGCTCGCGGCGTTGAGGCCCTCCGCTTCGGCGATGATATAGCGCGCCTCCAGCGCCGACGCGACGCGAATCGTGGAGATCGGATCGAAGGGGGCACCGTTGGGTGTCCCCGAGTAGGTGCTGAACGCCGAGGGCGAGTTCGGGATGCGCCGCAGGGCTCCGTCTGCCGTGCGGAGCGGCGTCGCCGTTTCTGGCACGCGTGGATCGTTCAGCCCTTCGAAAGGTGTGTCGGCGTTAGAGAACCAGCGCCCGGACGTGATGAATTCCCAGAACGGGTTGCTAGCGCGTCGCGTGTACGAGTTGTTGTCTCGGGTGTACGTCGCGTTGAACCTGAATCCCTGCGCGGCGTCGGAGGTGTACGCCGGCGTAACCTGGCGGGCGTACTGCAGCGCCTTCTGACGCATCGCCGGGTCGTATGCCGAGAGGTCGAGCGCCGCGCGTGCCGCGCCCACCCGAGCGAAGTTGGCGATCGTGTCCGCGAAGGCGACGTAAGCACTTCTGGCGCGGGCGTTGGTGAACTCGGGCGGGGCGGCCTGCGCGGCCAGCGCCACCGCGACGGCTTCCTCTAACCTCGCCAGCCCGGTCCTGAGAAGCTGGTCCGACGGGACCGGGGCGCTACGGTTGATGGGCGTCTCGCAGTACTGCTCTCCCAGCAGCGTCCAGGAGTAGCCTCCGTACGCCAGCACGCGGGCGATCTGCAGGTTCCGGCCGGCCGAGTCGGCGGCCAGCACCTTCAGACGGGTGGCCACGCTATCCGCGAGAAAACGGGTGCGGTGCAGTCCGTTGTACACCGCCAGCGTATACGTGGCGTTGTTGTTGTTGACGTCCCGGCGGTCCATCTCCGGGTTCTCGAAGTAACCGTGGTGGTTCCGAAGCTCATCGGTGAAGACGCCGCTGAAGAGCGCGGTCCAGGCGAAGGTCGGCTGGAAGTCTCCGATCACGCCGTTCACCATCAAGCCGCCGTACGACGGGTCTTCGAGCGCGGACGGCTCCACGGCTCCCGGGTTGGTCACCGCCATGAAATCTTCGCAGGCGGTGAGGCTCACCGAGGTAGCGGTCGCCGCGGCGAGCGCCACGCCACGAGACCAGCGCCGGGCGTTCGGGTTCATGATACGCATCGGCCCTCTCAGAAGGTGAAGTTGAGCGACGCCGAGACCCGACGCATCATCGGCACCGGATACACGTCGGAGCGCGCGAAGCTGCGATTGCCGTAGCCGTTCACCTCCGGGTCCATGCCCGAGTAGTCGCTCCACAGGCCGAGGTTGTGGCCGGCGAGCGTCATGCTCGCGGAGGTGGCCTGGAAGCGACGGGCCCAGGCGGCTGGCATCGAATAGGTGAGGGAGAGGTCGCGTAGCTTCACGAAGTCCGCCTTCTCGACGTACGCGTACGAGGTACGCCAGTAGGGCATCTCCGGGTCGTTCGCGAGCGTGGCGTCGTTCATCCGCGCGCAGGTCATCTGCGCCGCGATGGTGCAGCGCGCGTACTCCTTGTAGTTGTACAGGTAGTGACCGCCCTTGTAGTCGAAGAGCGAGTAGAGCTGGAAGTCGCGGAATAGCGTGAAGGTGTTGGAAAACGCGACCTCGCGCGTGGGAATCGACGGCCCGACGTACACCGCGGTATCCAGCACGGCGACACCCGCCTTCGTCAGGACGAGCGAGCCGTCGTCTTTGCGCTTCGGGCGGGGTACCCAGTAGCCGCCGAGAGGGTAGCCGACCCGGTGCTCCTGAACCGAGCCGTACGACTGCCCGGAGATCGGCTCCTTCAGCCTCGCATCACCAAAGGTGACCATGCGGTTGCGATTGGTCGTGAGCGACAGGCGCGTGTCCCAGGTAACCGGCCGTGTCTGCACCGGCGTCGCGTTGAAGCCGAGCTCGACTCCGCTGTTTCGGGTGGTGCCCAGATTCTTGAACACGGTCGAGGCAAAACCGAAGAACGTACCGCCGAACCCGGTGGATCCGGGCGCGGGCGTGGGGATGATCACGTTCTCCATCTGCTTGTCGTAGTACGTGAACTCGAGCCCGATCCTCTCGTCGAAGATGCCGGCGTCGAACCCGACCTCGATCTCCTCGCCACGCTCGGCGACCAGGTCCGGGTTACCAAGACTCCGGGCCCGGAGCGCGGAGGTGATGGTGCCATCGGACAGGACGACCTTGTCGACCGTGTACGTCTGGGTGGCCGCGAACGGGGTGGGCGCCTGCCCCGCCTGTCCGTACGCCGCGCGGAACTTGAAGTTGCTAATCCGGACCGCGTGGAACACCCCAGCGATCGCCGGCTCCTCGGAAAGGACCCACGACGCGGAGACTTTCGGGTAGTAGATCCAGTCGAAGTTCTCTCCGA
>JAHWJV010000426.1 GCA_019348265.1 Gemmatimonadota bacterium | reverse complement strand
CCCCGCCCTCCCGGTCGTACGTCTCGCCCCAGAGCGTGTACCCGCTCGCGACGTCCACCAGGCTGGTGGTGATGCGCAGCCGGTCCCCCGCTTTTCGGACGCTCCCCTCCAGCACCGTTCGAACGCGGAGCGCGTCGCCCACCCCGCGTACGTCCAGCCCACGATCGCGGAGCGCGAAGGTGGAGGTGCGGCCGGCGACGCGCAGTCCCGGAACCCGCGAGAGCGCGTTGAGGATCTCCTCGGTCAGCCCGTCGCTGAAGTACTGGTTGTCGCGCGCGGGGCTGACGTCGGCGAACGGGAGCACGGCGATGCTCGGTGCGGCCGACACCGGATCGACCCCGTCAGCCGATTCCGCAGGGGTGGCGGCCCGGGGACGCCGGGATTCGGCCGGCGGCTCCTCACGCAGGCGGGTGGTGAGCGCGGCGATCTCCGGATCTGCTTCCACCCCGAACTCCTCGCGAAGCAGCGCCTCGTGCGTGCGCGCATGCTGCAGCGCACCGGCACGGTCGCCGGCGGCGGCGAGCGCCTCCATCAGCCCGCAGGCGATCCGGGAGTTGAACGGGTCGACCGTCGCGAGCTTCCGCCACGCGTCGGCGGCACCACGGAGGTCACCGCTCGCGGTCCGCTCCTCCGCGAGCTTCTCCAGCGCGCCCTGGTACCGGCGCGCCAGCCGGTCCCGCTCTGAGTCGACCCAGCGCTCGAACTCCGGCGCGTCCGAGAGATAGAACCCGTCCAGAAAGGGACCCGCATACAGCTCGACCGCCCGCTCGAGGGCACCCTCCGCGAGCGCTTCCTCGAAGCTCCGCACATCCGTCCGCAATCCGTCCCCGAGCGCCACGTCGTCGCCTCTCGAAAGCACCAGATCCTCTCCGAGCGCCTTCCGTAGCTCGTACAGCGCCACCGAGAGCAGGTGGCGCGCCTGTTCGGTGTCGCTCTCCGGCCATAGCAGACCGATCAGCTTGTCCCGGCTCAGCACGCGCGTCGGCGCCATCGCCAGCACGGAAAGCAGGGCCAGCCGGCGCTTCTGCGCGGCTCGCCCCGTGAGCGGGCCCGCTTCGTTTCCGAGCAGGAGTCCGCCCAGGAGGCGAAGCGTGAACATGAGATGATCCCGGGTTGATCGGGTAGGGAGAGCTGGTTGAGGAGGCCGGCGTAAGGTTACTCCGC
Source organism: Gemmatimonadota bacterium (assembly GCA_019348265.1). Taxonomy (GTDB): domain Bacteria; phylum Gemmatimonadota; class Gemmatimonadetes; order Longimicrobiales; family Longimicrobiaceae; genus JAHWJV01. Next base: position 2,363 of record JAHWJV010000426.1, on the reverse strand, counting down.
ACGGCACCCCCCGGCAAGCAGTTCCGACTTGCCCAGAACGGCCGTTCGGCCAGGGGCAGCGGGAACTCTCCCGCGTTTGCCACCCGCTCCACACTCGACTAACGGGGTCAAGATGAAGACATCGTTCGGAAGCCTGCTCGCCACGCTCACTCTGCTCGCCGGCTGCACGGGCCAGGAGCCCCTCTCTCCTTCCGCCGCCCGGCTCGCCAGCTCCGGGTACGACGGGACTGCGCGAACGGTTGAGGGGGAGGTCGGCGGCGCACAGTACGCGCTCTTCGCTCCGGACGGGTGGAATGGTGAGCTGGTCCTGTATGCGCACGGCTTCCGTGACGCATCGAGCCCGGTGAACCTCCGGAACCAGGACGGCTTCTACGCCGTGCGCGACGAGCTCCTCGCGCGTGGTTACGCCTTCGCGTACTCCAGCTTCTCGGAGAACGGGCTGGCGACCAAGGAGGGCGCGCGGCAGACCCACCAGCTCGCGGGCATCTTCACCTCCGAATTCGACCGCCCGGCACGTACCTACCTGATGGGGCACTCCCTCGGCGGCGTCATCGCGGTCAGCCTCGCGGAGCAGCACCCGAACCAGTACGCCGGTGCGCTCGCGATGTGCAGCCAGCTCGGCGGCATCCAGGCGACCGCCGACTACTTCGCGCACGTCCGCGTCCTCTTCGATTACTTCTATCCGGGCGTGCTTGCGGGCGACGCTCTGACCATCCCGGCCAGCTTCGATCTGAATGCGGACGTCGTCATGCCCGCCGTCCAGGCGATGCAGGCGAACCCCACTGGCGCGGGCATCATCGCCCGGATCATGACGGCGCAGGGCACGCCGATCCCCGCCGTGAGCGGTCCGCAGCTGGTGCAGTCGATCGTCACGGCGCTGGCGTTCGGCTACCGCGCCGTACCGGACCTCCTCGACCGCACGCACGGGCACTCGCCCTTCGACAACGGCGCGACCGTCTATACGTCGCCCGTCCTTCCGCAGTCGATCCTCGACCCGATCAACGCCGGCGTTGATCGTTTCACGGCGACTCCGGATGCGCTGAATTACCTGCGCCACTACTACGACCCGACCGGCCGCATCTCCGTCCCGGTGCTGACGCTCTCCAACCGGCTCGATCCGGTGTCCGCACCCTTCCACCAGGCGACCTACACCGGGCTGGCCGCCGCCGCCGGCGCCTCCGATCTGCTCATGCAGCGCAGCTCGGTCAATCTCTACGGACACTGCAATCTGACGACGAGCGAGATGGTCCAGGCATTCATGGACCTGGCCGCTTGGGCGAGCACCGGCACGAAGCCGGGCGTCTAGAACCGGGGGCCGCGCCCGCCATTCGCGCGCCCCTTCACGCCTGCGAATTCCCGTACTCGGAAGTCCACTATTCCTCCCAACGTTATCGATGAGGCAATGAACATCCCGAAGACAGCATGGCTTGCCGTGATCATCGCCACGACGGCGCTCACCGCCGCGACGGTTCCGGCGCAGGAGGCACCGAAAGGGTGGGAGGTGGCGGCCCTTCCGGCCATCAACTACGACGCCGACGAGGGGCTCGGCTACGGCGCGATCGTCGAGCTCTACAGCCGCGGCGCCGGAGGGCTCGAGCCCTACCGGTTCACAGTCCAGCCGACCGTCTTTCTCACGACCGGCGGACGGCGCGACTTCACCCTTTTCTTCGACGCGCCGCGGCTGCTCCCCGGCGGCTGGCGCGCCGACGCTTACCTCGGCAGCGAGCGGCAGCTCGCATCCCCCTATTACGGCCTCGGCAACGGAACCGCGGTCGATCCCGGGCGGGAGGAGGACGAAGCGAACCCCTATTACTACCGCTTCGGCAGGACCAGGCGGCAGGTAAGCGGAAACCTGCAGCACGGGCTCGGTGGCCTCCCCCTGCGCGCGCTGATCGGCGCCGGCGTGGTGCACAACACCATCGACGCCGTGCCCAACGACAGTGGGACCACTTTCCTCGCCGCGGAGCTCGCCTCGGAACCCGCCGAGCCGCTGCCTGGCGGGTACTCGAACTTCGTGCGGGGAGGACTCGTCTGGGACACCCGCGACCGGGAGGTGGGCCCCACGCGCGGTAGCTGGTCCGAGCTGCTCGTGCAGCGCGTCGACGAAGCGCTCGGTCGCGTGCGCCCCGGCCGCCGCGAAGCACGTCGAGCCCTGGATGCAGTCGGTGTCCGTCTGGCACGGGTACGCGCACTTGCCGAACTGTGTGTTGCAGCGGTGCGTTCCGCAGCCGGAGTCGTTCTGGCACGGCAGCGCCGTCGGGCCTGGAACGGCCATCGCGCCTCCCGCGGGCGCAACCCCCGGCTGCTGGGGATACGCCCCGGGCTGCTGCCCCGGCTGCTGCTGCGGATAGCCTTGCTGCGGG
>JAHWJV010000425.1 GCA_019348265.1 Gemmatimonadota bacterium | reverse complement strand
GGGGCGCCCGCCGGGACCACGGTGCTCGCGGAGGAGCAGGTCTCCGGGCGGGGCAGGGTAGGGCGCAGCTGGAGCTCTCCGCCTGGGCTCGGACTGTGGGTTTCCATGGTGAGCCGGCCACGGCTCCTCGCCGAACCCGGCCTGCTCCCCCTGGTGGTCGGGCTCGAGGTGGCCCGTGCCCTGGATGCCTTCGCCGCGCCGGACATGGTGTGCATCAAGTGGCCGAACGACCTCATTCTCGGGGGCCGGAAGGTAGGAGGGATCCTCTGCGAAGCAGCCTGGTCTGGCGGCGCGCCCAGTTTCTTAGTGGTGGGAGTCGGGATCAACGTCCGTCACGCCCCTGCCGATTTCCCGGAGGATCTCCGCGGCGCGGCGACCTCTCTGCGCGGGATGGCCGGCTATTCCCCCGCGGTTCTGGATGTCGCCAGCCGCCTGGTCCCCCGCCTGTACGAATGCCTGCGCAACCCGGCCGAGATGAGCGCCCGGGCGTTCACCGAGCTCACGGAGCGAGACTCGTTGCGCGGGCGGCGGGTGACCGTCTCCGATCCATCGACCAGCGCCCCGCTGGGCCAGGGTACCGCCGCCGGCATCGCACGCGACGGCGCGCTGCTCCTGCGCGAGGGCACCGGTGAGCCACGGCCGTTCCGCACCGGCACGGTCAGAGTCAGCAACGAACTGCATCCATGACGAACTTCGAGATCTCCGGCGACATTAGCGTCCCCGGTGACAAGTCGCTCACGCACCGCGCCCTGATGCTCGCTGCGACGGCCCACGGGGAAAGCGTGCTTTCGGGGTTGCTCTCCGGCGCCGATTGCCGGAGCACGGCGTCTGTTCTTCGCAGCCTCGGCTGCGCGATCCCGGAGATCCCCACGCACGGCGGCGAGATCCGCGTGCGCTCGGAAGGGATTCAGCGGTGGAGCGCGCCCCGCGAGATCCTCGACTGCGGCAACAGCGGCACGACCTCCCGGCTCATGATGGGATTGCTGGCGGCGCGCCCGTTCTGCTCGACCATCACTGGGGACGACTCACTGCGGAGTCGGCCGATGCGACGGATCACCGAGCCTCTCACCGCGATGGGCGCCCGGGTCCGCGAGCTGCAGGCACCTGACCGCCTCCCGATCGAGCTGTGTGGCGGTACCCTCTCGGCGTTCTCCCACCGATCACCGAAGGCCAGCGCGCAGATCAAGAGCGCCGTTCTCCTCGCCGGGGTGTCGGCGAGGGTCGCGGTGAGCGTTTGGGAGCCGATTCAATCGCGCGACCACACCGAGCGGATGCTGCGGGCGCTCGGTGTCACCGTCGATGCCGCTCCCAGCGACGGCGGGTGGCTCGTCTCGCTCGACTCGCCACCGGAGATCCTCCCATCCTTCGAGATGCGCGTACCCGGCGACCCATCCTCGGCGGCCTTCTTCGTCGCGCTCGCCGTGGCCGCGTCGGGCGGCGAGCTGGTGATCCGAAACGTCGGCCTGAATCCGACCCGCACCGGCTTCATCGACACAGTGCGGCGCATGGGCGGCGCCGTCACCGTCCGCGATGAGCGGATGGCGGGCGGAGAGCCGGTGGGCGACCTGGTCGTCTCCCCGGGAACGCTCCAGGGCATCGAGGTCGGAGCTGGCGATGTGCCCAGCATGATCGACGAGCTTCCCCTGCTGGCCGTTCTCGCGACGCGCGCGGAGGGCGAGACGGTGGTGCGAGGCGCGGAAGAGCTGCGCGCCAAGGAAAGCGACCGCATCTCCGCGGTGGTTAACAACCTGCGGGCGCTCGGCGCCCAGGCCGAAGAGCTGCCCGACGGGTTCGTGGTCACCGGCACGGACGCGCCGCTGCGCGGGCACGTCCGCACCTTCCACGATCACCGTATCGCGATGGCTTTCGCGGTGCTCGGTGCGCTTCCCGGTAACGATGTCGACGTCGAGGACCCGGAGATCGTCGACGTCTCGTTTCCCGGGTTCTGGAATCTCCTCGCGTCTCTGTCGGGCCAGGCACACTCGCCCGACGAATCCTGATGCGCGCCGACGGAATCATCATCGCCATCGACGGGCCCGCGGGCTCCGGCAAGAGCTCGACGGCCAGCGCGGTGGCGGCGGCCCTGCAGTACCGGCACCTCGATTCAGGGGCCTTCTACCGTGCCGTCACACGCGCCGCGCTGGATTCCGGCATCCCGCCGGAACGGTGGGCCGAGCTCACCCGGGACGAAGTGGATGCGCTGGGGGTGGGCGCGGCGCCGCAGGGGCCAGCCTACCGCATCACCATCGGCGGCGTGGATGCGATGGAGGCGATCCGCGCGCCGGAGGTGAACGCCCACGTCTCGCGCATGGCCGCCGTCCCCGCCGTTCGAGACTGGCTTTTCGGCGCGCTTCGCAGCGCGGGCGAGCGCGGAGGGTTGGTGGCGGATGGCCGTGACATCGGCACCGTCGTCTTCCCCGACGCCGAGCTGAAGGTATTCCTCGTCTGCGCGCCGGAGGAGCGCGCCCGCCGCCGGCTGCGCGAGCAGGGCATCGATGCGACCGATACCACCGAGATCCATCGTGAAACGGAGCGCCTGACGGGCCGCGACACCGCCGACAGCACCCGCGCGGTCGCTCCGCTGGCTCGAGCCGCCGACGCCGTCCTCGTAGACACCACCGGCCTCGAGTTCGACGAGCAGGTCAACGCGATTCTACGCCTCGCTGAACACGCCATCCGCGGTTGACGCCTTTCGGCCCGCCCGATATATTCCAGTGTTTTTCCGGCTTGATTCCGGACCTCTCCTCTCACCCCAGCCCATCCGGCTCCGCAAACCCGCGGGGCGGGACGACGGAAGGTTACACCACCACATGGTCGATCACATCAGTCAGGACGGCGGTACCGCGGTAGCGGACGAGCTCACCGATGGCCAGCTCGCGGACCGGGCACGCTCGCTGAACATTCGCGCGGATCTCTTCGACGACGAGGAATACACGTCGGAAGAGTACGAGGCGATGCTGGAGATGTACGAGGACACCCTCTCGGACATCGTCGAGGGTGAGATCGTCACCGCGCGCGTGCTCCGCGTCACCGAGAAGGCCGTAATCCTCGACGTCGGTTTCAAGAGCGAAGGCTCCGTTGGCCGCGACGAGTTCAAGGATCCCGATTCGCTCCAGGTCGGAGACGAGGTCGAGGTCTATCTCGAAAATCTCGAGGACGAGGACGGCGTCGTCGTCCTTTCCAAGAAGAAGGCCGACTTCCTCCGCGTCTGGGAGAAGATCCGCGAGGCTTACGAGAGCGGGAACCCCGTTCCGGGCATGCTCACCCGCAAGATCAAGGGTGGCGTGACGGTCGACCTGATGGGTGTGGACGCCTTCCTGCCGGGTTCGCAGATCGCGCTGCGCCGCGTGCCCAACATCGAGGACCTGATCGGCGAGACGTACGACTTCCGCATCATCAAGCTCAACAAGCGCCGCCGCAACATCGTGGTGTCGCGCCGCGTGCTCCTGGAGGCCGACCGCGAGATCAAGCGCGACCGGCTCAAGAAGGAGCTCGAGGTGGGCCAGGTGCGTATGGGCGTGGTGAAGAACATCACCGACTTCGGTGCCT
>JAHWJV010000424.1 GCA_019348265.1 Gemmatimonadota bacterium | reverse complement strand
CCTACCTGTACGCCGGGGACGAGCTGGGCCTGCCCCAGGCGGTCGTTCCCGACGAGGCGAAGCTCGACCCGATCTTCGTCCGCAGCGGTGGCGCACGGGCCGGCCGCGACGGCTGCCGGGTGCCCATGCCGTGGAACGGCGATCCCGGCGTCGGCTTCTCACCCGCCGGGTCCGCCGAGCCGTGGCTGCCCATCCCCGATGACTGGGAGCGGTACGCGGTCTCCGCCCAGTCCCGGGACGGCGGCTCGATGCTCACCCTCTACCGCCGGGCGCTGGCCCTGCGGGATGCCGCCTTCTTCGCGGGCCGCTTCGCCGGGGCCTGGCCGCGGAGGGCGGTGACGTATCCGCGCTCGACCGGGCGATCGCCGATATGAGGGCGATGGGCAACGGCAGGGCGGCGGCGAACCTCGCCGATCTGCAGCGCCTTCAGACGCAGCTCGTCGACCGACTGAAGGAGTTCGAGTTCGGACTACGTCAGGCTGCGGGCGTGGAGGAGGAGCGCAAGCTCTTCCAGTCGGGCGGCGCCGCGGTCCCGGCCGGCTTCCGCGACCTGGTCGAGCAGTACTACCGCGAGCTCTCCGAAGGCAGGAGATGAACGTAAAGTGCGAAAGTGCGAGAGTGATTACTCCCCCACTTTCGCACTTTCGCACTTTTGCACTTTCGCACTTTCGCACTTCGTGAGGTACTGCTCCAGCTCCTCGGCCCGATGCCCCGAGGTGTGCTCCGCGAGCACCCGCCGACGCATCGCCTGCCCGATCTCCCGCCGCTCTTCATCTCCGACGCCCGTCAGGATCTCGACCACGTCTTCGGTCTCGCGGGGGAGGAGCAGCTCCTTGCCCGGCTCGAAGAGCACCTCGATCCCTGCCCAGCTGTCGGAGACGATCGGGGCCCCGATCGCACCGGCCTCGAAGAGCCTGACTGACGGCGACCAGCCGGCTGCGCCCATGTCGGCGCGCGTGGCGTTGAGCTGCCATCGAGCGCTGGAGTAGAACGCCGGGTGCCTTCCCGGCGGGAGGTGTGGGACGAGCCGCACGTTGGGCGACCAGTCGATCTCCGCCGGGTACTGCGGGCCGGCTATGAGGAAGGTTCGGGTCGGGAGACGTCTCGCGACCTGGTTGAGGAAGCTCTCGACCACTGGCTGCCGGTCGGGGGCGTAGGTTCCCATGTAGGCGAGATCGACCGCAAGCTCGGGGTCTACCCTGGCCGGCTGGTACTGCGAGGCGTCGACGGAGCAGTACAGCGGGCACGCCTCCTGAGCCCCGAATTCCCCCTCGACCACATCGGTGAGAAACGGTCCACCGGTGAAGGAGAGGTACCTCGCGAAGACGGGAACCTGGTCGGCGCGGAGGTATTCGGCCGAGCCGTCCCGCAGGTTCGCCACGGTTACGGGCGTGTCGATGTCGTAGAAGAAGAGCGGCCCGACTCCCGCCGCGGCCAGGTCGTCGATCAGCTGCGCGCCGTGGTTCACGTAGGAGCCGATCAGGACCGCGTCCGCCTCGAGACACTCGGCGGTCGCGCGGCGCGCGATCTTCTCCCACGACGAGTACAGGACGAGCTCGCAGAAGCCGGGTCGTGCCAGATCGCGGTGCGCGCCTCCGTACCACGGAGCATCCCACTCGTAGAACGTCACGGTATGGCCACGCTTCGCGAACGCGCGCAACAGCGCGCGGTACGTCGTCGCATGGCCATTTCCCCAGCTGGACGACAGCGTGAGGCCGAAGACGACCAGTTTCATCGGGCGATGAGCTCCCGGTTGCCGTTGACCATCTCGCACAGCACCGCATCCATTAGCTCGGCTCGCTGGCGATAGCTGTGGTCGCGAACGGCGCGCGTCCGGCCGGCCTCTCCGATGCGCCGGGCGTCGCCGTCGCCGACCTCCCTCACGAAGCGCGCCACGTCCTCCGCCCGGCGCGCTACGAGGATCTCGACGCCCGGCTCGAAGAACTCATCCAGTCCCTGGAAATCGTCGGTCACCTGGCACGCCGCGGCGCCCGCCGCCTCGAACATCCGCGTCGCTGGCGACCAGCCGTTCCGGGCCATCGACTCCCGGTGAACGTTCAGCACCAGCCGCGCGCTCGCGTTCACCTCGTTGTGGCGCGCCGTCGGAACGTGGCCCAGATAGGTGACATTCTCCGGACGTCCGCGGTCGGACCACCCCTCGCCCCCCAGCGCGAACCTCGCCTCCGGCGCGAGCTGCGCCGCCCGAAAGAAAAACTCCTCCACACGCGCCTCGCGGTCGGGGAGACGGTTCCCCATGAACACCAGGTCGAACTCGGGGGTGCGGGGAGGGAGAGGGCGATGCTCCTCGGGATCCAGGCCGTTGTAGATCGGCGTACAGGCGCGGGCTCCCAGGGTCCTGTACGCCTCGACGACCGGTGGGCCGCCCCCATACGTGAACACGTTGGCGAAGCGCGGGATCAGGGCGCGGAAGGCGTCGTTCGCATCCGAGGCGACGCGACCGAGCGTCGCCGGGGCATCTACGTCGAGGAATCCCGTCAGGGCGCGTCCTTCGCCGCCCGCGATCAGCGCCTCCAGCTCAGCGTCCCAGACGCCCACGCCGCTGCATTTGATCACCCAATCGCTCGTGGCGAGCGCCTCCGCGACCAGCGCGTCGCGCTCGCCCTCCGCGCGGTAAACGATCACCCGGGCATAGGTCGGCTCTTCCGCGAGATCGCGGTTCTCCTGGCGCCCGTAAGCGTCCGGCTCACAGAAGACGATCTCGTGCCCCAGCCGGTGCAGCGCGCGCAGCAGCCCGCGGTAGTAGGTCGCCGCTCCGTTCCAGTAGCACGACACGAGGGATGAGCCGAAAAAGGTGACACGCATGCAAGCTCCCGTTGGTCTAATTCACCATCTCGTGATACAGCTCCAGATACTCTCTCGCGAACCGGTCCGCCCCGTACCGGGTGAGCGCGTGCTCGCGGCAGGCGCCAGCCATCTCCCGCCATCGGTCGGTATCGTCGTGAAGCGACAGCACCCGATCCGCCAGCGCGGCGGAATCGTTGACCGGGAAGATCTCGGCGCATCCGCCCCACAGCTCCCGGAAGGAACCGATATCGGACAGCAACAGCGCCGAGCCGTGCAGCGCCGCCTCTAGGGGGGCGAGGCCGAAGGGCTCGTACGAGGAAGCCCCCACGTACGTCGTAGCGATCGCCATCCAGCGATCCACCGCGAGCCGCCCGACGGCCCCGTGGCTCACCAGATGACGCGGCGTGAACCGCTGCCCGTCCGGTCCGAGCTCCTCCCCCAGCAGGTGCGCGGGAGGAGAGCGCCCGTCCAGCAGTCCCACCGCTTCATCGTACGTCCTCATCCCCTTCGCATCGTCCCAGGCCCGGCCGACGCTCAGCAGCAGCGGCGCAGGGCGCGTCGCGGGCCGGAGCGCCGGCGGCGTCACGCCGTTGTAGATCACACGGTCGGCCGCACGCCCGTAATGGCGGGCCGTCAGCGCCGACTGGTACTCCGTAGGCGCTACCAGCCAGTCCGCGGCTTCGATCCCGCGCGTCACCGCAGCCCTGTATTCCCCCCACTCCGCGGGCGCCTCTTCTCCTCGAACCTCGCC
>JAHWJV010000423.1 GCA_019348265.1 Gemmatimonadota bacterium | reverse complement strand
GAGTCGCTCCACCCGGCCGGCGAAGTAGCCATCGGATTCCGGCTGCAGCGGGTAGTTCATCTCCGCGTCCGGGCCGTACACGACGACATCGACGCGCTCGGTGCCGGGTGCCCAGACTCGGAACGAGATCCCTTCCCCGTCCGGGCGCGCGCCGATCGGTAGCTTCCATTTCCTGCTCATTATTCGAAATCCAATCGTCGAAAGACGGTGAGTGAGCGACCCTCCGCGACCCACTTCTCAGCGCCGCGAAGTATCCAACTTCCCTCTGCGAGGGAGGGATCGGAGGTCGTAAGCACGAGCTGCCAGTTGTAGTTCGGCCGGGCGCGCGGAAGAGTAAATTTCATCGCACCCGGGTTCGCGTTGAAGAGGATCAGGAAGGTGTCGTCCAGAACGCGCGCGCCGCGCTCGTCCCACTCCATCATCGCGTCGCCGCCCAGCAGGATGCCGAACGCGCGCACGTCGCTGTTCCACTCCTCGTCCTCCATCTCCCGCCCGTCCGGTCGCAGCCAGCGGATGTCCTCCAGCTCCGAGCCGCGGATCTTGCGGCCCTGGAAGAAGTGGCGGCGCCGAAAGACCGGGTGCTCGTGCCGCAGCGCCGCCACGCGGCGCGTGAACTCCAGCAGCTCCTGATCGGCGGCGCTCAACTCCCAGCTCACCCAGGAGATCTCGTTGTCCTGGCAGTAGGCGTTGTTGTTGCCCCGTTGCGTGCGCCCCATCTCGTCGCCCGCGGCGATCATAGGGACGCCCTGGGAGAGGAAGAGCGTCGCGAGGAAATTGCGCTTCTGCTTTTCGCGCTGGCGGATGATCTCCGGATCGGTGGTGGGCCCCTCGACGCCGAAGTTATAGCTGAGGTTGTGGTTCTCGCCGTCGCGGTTGTTCTCGCCGTTCGCCTCGTTGTGCTTCTCGTTGTAACTGACCAGGTCGTTGAGGGTGAAGCCGTCGTGCGCGATGACGAAGTTGATGCTGGCGGAAGGGTGCCGCCCGTCGTCGCCGTAGAGGTCGCTCGAGCCCGTCAGCCGATAGCCGAGCTCCGCGATGGTGCCGGCGTCGCCGCGCCAGTAGGCGCGCACGGTGTCGCGGAAGCGGCCGTTCCACTCGGTCCAGAGTACCGGGAAGTTGCCGACCTGGTAGCCTCCCTCCCCCACGTCCCACGGCTCGGCGATCAGCTTTACGCTGGAGATCACCGGGTCCTGGTGGATGATGTCGAAGAACGCGGAGAGGCGGTCGACCTCGTGCAGCTCGCGCGCGAGCGCCGACGCAAGGTCGAAGCGGAAGCCGTCCACGTGCATCTCCAGCACCCAGTACCGCAGCGAGTCCATCACCAGCTTCAGCGTCTGCGGCGTGCGCGCGTTGAGGCTGTTCCCGGTACCCGTGTAGTCCATGTAATACCGGGGCTGCTCTTCCACGACCCGGTAATATCGCTTGTTGTCGATCCCCTTCAGCGACAGCGTCGGCCCGAGCTGATTCCCCTCGGCGGTGTGGTTGTAGACCACGTCCAGGATCACTTCGAGCCCCGCGGCGTGCAGCTGCGTCACCATCTCCTTGAACTCGGCGACCTGGCCACCGTCGTCGCCGGCGCTGGCGTACCGCGCGTCGGGGGCGAAGAAGTTGATGGTGTTGTAGCCCCAGTAGTTGCGAAGCCCCTTCTCGAGAAGATAGTTGTCGTCCAGAAAGGAGTGGATCGGGAGCAGCTCCACGGCGGTGACGCCGAGGTCGAGCAGTTGCGCGATCGCCGCCTCGGACGCCAGGCCCGCGTAGGTGCCCCGCAGCTTCTCCGGCACTCCCGGATGCTTCATCGTGAGACCCTTCACGTGCGTCTCGTAGATGATCGTGTCCTTCCAGCGAACGGCGGGCGCGCGGTCGCCCTCCCAGTCGAACGACGGGTCGATCACGACGCCCTTGGGGACTCCCCACGAGCTGTCGCGGTCGTCGAAGGTGGTATCGTCTTCTCCGAGCTTGTATCCGAACACCGGCGCTTTCCAGTCCACCACGCCGCGTAACGCCCTCGCGTACGGGTCGATCAGCAGCTTGTTGGGATTGAAGCGGGCGCCCCGGGTCGGCTCGTAGGGACCGTGGACCCGGTAGCCGTACAGCTGCCCCGGCTTCACGCCCGGCAGGTAGCCGTGCCAGACGTGCGCGTTCATCTCCGGCAGGATGATGCGCTCCTTCTCGACCGAGGGGTCGCCGCGGTTGAAGAGACACAGCTCCACGCGGGTCGCGTGCTCGGAGTAGATGGCGAAGTTGGTTCCTTCTCCGTCGAACGTCGCACCCTGCGGCGACATGCTGCCCGGCAAGATCTTTCTCGACATGAAGCTGACGTCTTTCTAACGGAATGTGATTCAGCGAGCCGATCCGAGCGCTCGCCGACTGTCGGTCAACGGTTGAGGGCGGGGAGCACCTGCTCCCCGAAGACCTCGATGAAACGCTCCTGCTCGGAGCGGCAGACGTTGTGGAGATTGATCTCCTCGAACCCGAGCTCGGCGTCGCCCAGGAGCCATTCCAGGTGCTGCTCCGGATCCGCGGACGTTCGGATGCGGTTCGCGACATCCTCCTTGCGCATGTGCGCCGTCGCCGCGTCGAACTCCGCGGGAGTCCGGAGCTGCGCGAGGACCGGGCTCGTGAACATCGCGAACTTCCACTGGTCGAATGCCGCCTCGGCGGCAGTCTCAAGCTTCTTGGCGAAGGAGAGCTGCGCCTGGAGAAAGATCGGCTTCCCCTCTCCACCTCCCTCCCGGAAAGCATCGACGATGCGCCGCATGCTCTCCTTCTCGCGGACGATGGTGATCAGGCCATCCGCCCATTCGCCGGCCCAGCGCGCCGTCTCCTCGGACAGCGCCGCGCCGACCACCAGCGGGGGAGTGCGCGGAAGCGAGTAGAGCTTCGCCTCCTGAACGTGGAAGCGGCCGTGGTGCGTGAGCGTCTCTCCCGCCCAGAGCGCGCGCATGATCTCCACCGCCTCACGCAGTCTCGCGTTGCGCTCGGCTTTCTCGGGCCAGTGCGCGCCCGTGACCGCCTCGTTCAGCGCCTCCCCGCTGCCGGTCGCCATCCAGAAGCGCTCCGGGAACATGGAGGCCAGTGTGGCGGCCGCCTGCGCGAGGATCGCCGGATGGTAGCGCGACCCGCCGGGCACCGTGACGACACCGAACGGGAGGGAGGTAGCCTGTAGTGCGGCGCCGAGCCACGACCACGCGAAACCACTCTCCCCCTGACGCTCGCTCCACGGGTGGAAGTGGTCCGAGCACATGCCGCTCCGGAAGCCCGCCCGCTCCGCCAGCTCCACCAATCGTATCAGGTCGCCCGGAGCATACTGCTCGTGCGACGCATGGTATCCTACTCTGGGCATTCGACTTCGCTCTGGTCCGTCAGGAGCCCCGGTGGGGCATCGGTGGCCCCGCACGAGCAAGTTCCCAGCCATGTCAACGCTCCGCCTGCTCGCAGCATCCAATCATTCAGTAATGTGACCGACCACGACGCTTCCGGAGGCAAGCCATGTCCCGTAGGAACCGCAGTATGCTCCGCCTCGCGGCGCCCGTCGCCGGAGCGCTCATCGCCCTGCTCGCCGC
>JAHWJV010000422.1 GCA_019348265.1 Gemmatimonadota bacterium | reverse complement strand
CCCATCACCTCCCAGAAGAGGGAGTGGTTCGCGTGCCCGCCGCCGTTGTTCCGCACAGCGGTACGGATCGCCTCCGGCACGGAGTTGATGTTGCGGGCGAGCTCGTTGATGTCCGCCGGAGCATCGAACTCCGGGTGCTTCTCCAGCGCGGCGTTCAGGTTCGTGACGTACGCGGCGTGGTGCTTGTCGTGGTGGATCCGCATCGTCTGCTCGTCGATGTGCGGCTCCAGAGCGTTATGGGCGTAAGGAAGATCCGGGAGAGTAAAGCCGGCCATACCACACCTCCGTTGATGTCCAGTGAAGCGGGAGCCGCCGTCGGGCACCCGTACCGGCCAATCTAAAGCGCGCCGGATGTTTCGCCACCCGACGCGCCCCCGTTTCAAGCTGATCCGCCCGATCTCCTCAGACCCCCGTCCCCTCGAGTCGCCTGATCTCCCGCTCCAGGGAGCCGAAGCGGCGGCCGAGCGCCACGACGTATCCGAAGAGCAGCGCCCATGCCACGGCGAAGGCGACGAAGACGTGCCAGTAGGCCCGCATGGTCCGCGGCGGTGTCGGTGCGGTCGGGAGCCCATTCGACTGGACGGGAGCGGCGTTGACGGAGGTCGGGGCGCCCGCGTCGAGCGGTGTGGCGACCTCGGTCTCGGCCGCCGCGGGCAGATCCTGCGCGCGGGTAGCCGCGGGCGCGGCCGAGACGAGTAGCAGGCAGAGCAGCAGAAGGCGCATCAGCGAACCGCTCCTTGCGAGTTGATGGACGACGAGCGCGTGGCGGCGCGAAAGGTCGCGGCGTCCACTCGCCGCTGCAGCCGCTCCAGGCCGTAGCGCAGGAGTAGCAGAGCGAAGAAGACGATGGTGAAGGTCAGGAACGAGAAGAGGAGCGTCTTCACGATCTCCGGGTCGGCCGTGGGACCCTCCGCGCGCAGCACTACTGGCTGCGGGTGCTGAGAGCGGAACCAGAGAACGCTAACGTGGATCAGGGGGATGTCCACCGCGCCGACGATGCCGAGGATGGCGGCGAACCGCTTGCCGCGCTCCGGGTTCTCGGTCGCGCCACGCAGCATGAAGTAGCCGACGTAGATGAACCAGAGCAGGAGGGTCAGCGACAGCCGGGCATCCCAGACCCACCAGACGCCCCAGGCGATCTTCCCCCATAGCGGCCCCGTGATGAGGACGATGGTGGTGAAGACGAGCCCGAGCTCCGCCGAGGAGAGCGCGATCGCATCCAGCCGATCGTCTCTGATCCACAGGTAGACGAGAGAGCAGAGCGCCACGATCCCGAATGCCAGGAAGGCGACCCAGGCGGAGGGAACGTGCACGTAGTAGATGCGCTGCACGATCCCCATCTCGCGCTCCGTCGGCACGTAGAAGAAGATCAGCCAGAAGGTGGCGAGCACCGAGAGCCCGGAGATCGCCGATAGGATCACCGCCCACCTTCGGGTGGACTCCTGCGACTCGACTACGTCATTCATTCTTCGACGACTGCCCCGAAGAGGAGTATGGAGACGATCAGGAAGATCAGGTCGAACACGACGAGCACCCTCACGCTTCCCGCGACTTCGGCGAAGGGTCGGCCGACGATCAGTCGCTGCGTGGACGAGGCGGCGTAGATCACAACCGGCATCAGCAGCGGGAGGATCAGGACGGGAAGCAGCGTCTCCCCGAGCCTCGTGCCGGCCGCCATCGCGCTGAAAAGCGTGCCGAGGATCATGAACCCGACGCTCGCCAGCACCACCACCAGGATCACAGAGCCCAGAGTCTTCCAGTAGCTGAGCTGAAAGAACAGGGCGAAGACGACGAAGACGGCGACCTCCGTCGCGAGCAGCAGCGCGAGGTTCGCGATCAATTTACCGAGAAAGAGCGCTCCGCGGTCGAGCGGGGCGAGCAGAATCCCCATCATCGCGTCCTGCTCGCGCTCCAGAGCGAACGAGCGCCCGAGACCGAGCATGCCCGCGAAAAGGATGGTGACCCAGAGCATCGCCCCGGCGACGGTTCGCGCCTCCACGCCCGGGTCGAGCGAAAAGCTGAACACCACCGCGACGAGCACCGCGAAGGTCATCATGCTGACCAGCCGCTCGCGGGAGCGCAGCTCCAGGCGCAGGTCCTTACCCGCGATAGTGAGGAGCTGCCGCACGAATCCCCTCACGGCCTCACTCCGCGCCGCCCACCCGGGCGGTGTACAGCTGCTCGAACTCCACTGCGTCGATCGCCGAGCGGGGCTCGTCCGAGACCCAGCGCCCGGCGACCTGGACCACGACCCGGTCGGCGAGCTCCAGCCCTTCGGCGAGATTGTGCGTCACCAGCACCACCGTGCGGTTCCCATCCTTCAGTTGCTCCAGCACCCGGCGGAGCATTCTCGCCGCGTGCGCGTCCAGCCCGGTATACGGCTCATCGAGAAGGACCAGCTCCGGGTCGTGGAGCAGCGTTCGCGCGAGCGCCAGCCGCTGCTGCATGCCGCGGGAGAAGCCGCGCGCCCGGTCATCGCGGCGGTCCCAGAGGCCCACCTCGGCAAGGCGGCGCTCTATCAGCCCGTCCAGCTTCGCCAGGCCGTACAGGCGGCCGTAGAAGCGCAGGTTCTCCGCGGCGGTGAGCTGACCGTACAGAAAGGTCTGGTGCGAAAGCACCCCGATCCTAGCCCGCCAGGCCGGCTCGTCGTAGTCCAGCGGCGCGCCACCCAGGCGGATCTCCCCGCGCGTCGGCCTCAGGGCGCCGGCCAGGAGCCGGAGAAGCGTGGTCTTCCCGGCGCCGTTCGGGCCGAAGATGGTGACGAAATCACCGGAAGAAATCTCGAAGTCTACCCCGCGCAGGGCGGGGTAGACTCCGTACCACTTCTCGACGCCGACCGCAGCGACCGCTGCAGTCGGCTGAATTACGCCCGGCGGGCTCAGCCGAGCCTCTTCCCGCACCCCGAGCAGAACCGGCTCCCACCCGGGTTCACGAACCCGCACGAGTGGGTGATCTCGAACTGGTCGGCGGAGCGGTGCGCACCCTCCGCGAGTCGCAGCGCGATCAGCGCCTCGTGCTCGAGCCTGGCGCGCAGAGTCTGGTAGTCGGCGTCGTCGAGCTTGCCGCCGATGCGGTCGTACTCGATCTCCTTCAGCGAGGCCAGCGCCACGCGCTTTCTCGCCTCCGCATCCAGCACCCCGCCCGGGATCGGATCGCCGAGCAGCGCGAGCCGGCGCACCACGATCGGCGCGATCACCCAACTCGCCGCCAGCGCGGCGACCACGATAGAGGCCGCTACCAGCGTCATCGCTCTATCTCTCGTCCCACTCGCGGAGCGCCGCCGCGAGCTCCGTCCGGTCGCCCTGGCCCCTCGAGAGCGCGATGCCGGCGGTGAGGGGGCAGGCTGACTGCAAGCACCGCCGGACCGGGGAAGTGGAACCTGGGGGAGGAGCGGCCACTGCCAGTGGACGAGGTGCTCGTCAGGCGTCCCAAAGTCTGCGACTGGTCTTGCTATTGAACCCAGGCCGACTCGAGCGGAGGAGCGGTCTCCAGCGGGAGCGACAAGCCCGTGACCAGGACTGGAGCGGGAGGAGCGGGTTCCAGCGGGGCGTGTCATCGCCCTC
>JAHWJV010000421.1 GCA_019348265.1 Gemmatimonadota bacterium | reverse complement strand
GATCCGGCTGCCGGTCGCCCGCGTCCCGAGGATGTTGTCCGGGAGCGTGAAGCCGAGCTGCAGCGTCTTCAGACGGAAGAAGTCGCTGTCCTCCACCCAGCGGTCCGAGAACCGATTGTTGCCCGCCGGGTCGCCGCCGATGGCCCGCGGCATGGTGTTGCTCGGGTTGGTCGGCGTCCAGTAATCCACCCGCAGGTTGTTATAGCGGCCGAACAGGCCGTTGTAGCCGTCCCCGAACTCGTCGCGAATCGTCGCCCCGCTGCGCGCGATCGCCAGAACGGAGAGGTCCAGGCTCTTCCAGGCGAGACGACTGGACAGGCTCCCGGTCCAGTCAGGGTACGAGGTGCCGAGGATCACCCGGTCCAGGTCCGAGATCTTGCCGTCGGCATTCTGGTCGACGACCCGGATCTCGCCCGGCTTCTGCCGGTACTTCGCGGCCTCCGCCGCCTGGTGGAGCTGCCAGATCCCACCGAACTCGTAGTCGTAGTAGACCTGGATCGGCTGCCCGATGAACCAGCGGTTGCCGACGTCGTCCTGCCGGCCACCGTAGAGGCTGACGATCTCGTTGCGATTGGTGGACCAGCTCAGGTCGGTGGTCCACTCCAGCCCGTGCCAGTCCTCGAGGTTCACCGTGGAAAGCGACAGCTCCAGCCCGGTGTTACGGGTGTGCCCGACGTTCTCGAGGATGCTGTTGAAGCCGAGGGCGGTGGGAAGCTGCCTCTCCAGCAGCAGGTCGCGGGTGTCGGCCCGGTAGAAGTCCACCGTGCCGCTGATCCGGTTGGCCAGCACGCCGAAGTCGACCCCGACGTCGAATTGCGCGGTCTTCTCCCACTCCAGCGCCGGGTTCTCCAGCTCGTTCGGGCCGTAGCCGTAGGCTCCCCGATCCCCGAGCAGGTACGCGGTGCGGCGCAGCGACCCCTGGGTCTGGTACGGCGCAATCGACGTGTTGCCGGTGCGGCCGTAGCTGGCCCTCAGCTTCAGCTCCGAGAAGATGCCGCTTTTGGCCAGGAACGGCTCGTCGCCCAGCCGCCACGCGAGGCCGACGGAGGGGAAGAAAGCGTACTTGCTTCCGTCGGCGAGGCGGCTGGAGCCGTCGACCCGGCCGGTGAGGGTCAGCAGGTAGCGATCGCGGAATCCGTAGTTCAGCCGGGCCATGTAGGACTGCAGCGACCACTCCTGCAGCCGGCTCCCCACGCCGCGGATCACGCCCGCCGTGCCGAGATTGTGGAAGAGCTGGTGCTCGTACGGAAGCTCGCTCACGCTGGCGTTCTGCCGCCGCTCGTGCTCCTGCTGTATGCTGTACAGTAGCGTCGCGTCCACGTCGTGGTCCGCACCGAGCTCACGGTTCAACGTGAGGATGTTGTCGAGGGTGTACGCGAGTACCGACTCATCCGACCGGCCGGCGTCCGCGGGGCTCAGGCGACGGACATTCGTCTCCGACCCTCGAAACTCGCCCTGCTCACGGAAAATGAGGTCGGGCCCGAAGTTCACCCGCCAGGCCAGGCCCTCCGCGAGCTGAAGCTCCGAGAAGAGGCTCCCGAATACGCGGGTGCGGACCACCTCGTTCCGCCAGTTCTCCCCGTCCGAGAGCGGATTGCTGCGAAGTCCGTCCGGCGTCGGAAGGAACTGGATCCTGCCCTCCTCGTCATACGGGACGCCGAGGGGGTTCTGCTGCAGCGCCTCCGCCCAGAGCCCGTCGCCGCGCCCCAGGTTCTGGGTGGATCGGCTCGCGGTGGCGGAGATGCCGAACCGCAGCTGGCCCACGAGGTGGTCCAGGCTGAACCCGCCCGAGCGGCGGGCGAAGTCCTGGCCTCGGGTGACGCCGGTCTGATCGAAGTAGTTCGCCGAGACCGAGAAGCGGGTCTGCTCGTCGCCGCCGCTCGCCTCGATCTGATGATTCTGCTGGAGGCCCGTGCGCAGGATCAGGTCCTGCCAATCCGTGGAGCGACCCAGCTGGAGCGACTCGAGCTCCACCGGGAAGAACAGATCCTGGTCGGACCGGTACCTGCCGGCGGCGCGATGCGCCTCGCGCTTGTACTCCGCGAACTCCTCCGCATTCATCATCGGGATCTTGTTGATGATGTTCTGGACCCCGGCGTACGTCTCGTAGCTGATGCGTGTCGCGCCGCGGCGCCCCTGGCCGGTGGTGATCAGGACGACGCCGTTGGCGCCGCGAGCCCCGTACACCGCCGTGGCGGACGCGTCTTTTAGCACCTCGATCGACTGGACGTTCGCCGGGTTGAAATCCTGGATCCCCCCGGCGAGCGGGATCCCGTCCACCACGTAGAGGGGGTCGTTGCCGGCGTTGATCGATCGCGTCCCGCGGATCCGGACGCGAACGCCGGCACCGGGGTCGTATCCCGAGGCGACGATGTCCACTCCCGGAACGCGGCCCTTGATCGCATCGATCGCGTTCGGGGTCGGGATTTGCTTGATCTCCGCCTCGCGGACCGAAGCGATCGAGCCGGTCACGTCCCGCTTCTCCTGCGTCCCGTACCCCACCGCGACGACCCCCTCGACGGCGACCGCCTGGAGCGACAGGGTGAAGTTCAGCGTCGCGGTCTGGCCGGACGTCACAACCAAGCTCTGCAGGCGCGGAGCATAGCCCACCCGGGTGACGCGCACCCGCTGCGTCCCGGCGGGAACCCCGGCGATCCGGTAGGAGCCGTCCGCCGCCGTCAGCGCAACCGAGGCGGTTCCGACAACGGCGACCTGCGCGCCCGCGAGCGGCTGACCACTCGCCGAGTCCGTCACGCGGCCGGCGCCGATGCCCTCCACCGCCTGCCTCACCCGCACGGCGCCGAGGGCGCGCTCGGGGCCCGCCTCCGGCTGCGCTTGCAGCGGAGCGACGGAACAGAGGAGCGCCACCAGGATGTGAGCCGAGCCTCTCCGGATAGAGTTCGTTTCCATATGCGAGATCGTGGTGTGGGTTGGTACCGCAACTGCGAGCGGGCGAGTGCGCGCGAGCGTGAGTGACCGGCTCATCGGGTGGCGCATGGAGAGGGGCGGCGCGGCAGGGCGGCGGGCTACCGCCGCGCTACGCTTTCGATCGCCGCGGCACCTCGACGGGGATTTACCCCCCGGAGGGAGTGGGGACGGACGTATGCAGACGGGGCGGCGCTCCGCTCCTGCTTGGCGGAACATAGGGTGGTCCACCCCCGGCCGCCAACCCCGTGCAAGCCCCGACCGGGTCGCTCATGCGTATTCGCGGCCGCGCGCGCGAGGGGAGCCACCAGCTCGAAGAGCTCTTTCGGCGGAAGTGTATTCGCAGCAAAGTGCTTGGCCGCCGTGAGAGCAACATCCTTGTTCCGCCGTGTCTGGGTGCGCATTGTTCTGAGCCGTCCCGTCTGACCTTCGAAGGAGGTGTCCTATGATTCGTGGCGCGACCTCTCTGCTCCCGCTCATGTTGCTCGCTCTACTCCCGGTGAATGCGTGCGCGCAGGCCAGGACGGTCGGGCCCCCGGCGGTTGCATCCGCCCACGCCGCCCACGTCCTCCTGAATGCATCCGAGATCGCGTGGGGCAACGCTCCTGCGTAGCAACCGGCCGGAGCCCAGGCCGCGGTCATCGAG
>JAHWJV010000420.1 GCA_019348265.1 Gemmatimonadota bacterium | reverse complement strand
GACCGAGGAGATCGGCTACGTGGACGGCGACCAGGTCTTCCGGGCGGACGCAATCGAGCTCTACTCCTTCCTCTCCAAGCAGGCCGGCGAGATCTCGCAGGGCGTGACCGCCGCCACCTCGCTCTCGGGCGAGCAGGGCGCCGGCGACCAGGGAATCATGTTCGGATATGCGACGGACGAGACCCCCGAGCTCATGCCGCTCCCCATCCTCCTCGCGCACCGGCTGGCGAACCGCCTCGCCGACCACCGCAAGAAGGGCGGCGTGCGCTGGCTCCGCCCCGACGCGAAGACGCAGGTCTCGGTTCTCTACCAGGAGGTGACGGAAGGGAAGCGCAGCTATCATGTCCCCATCGCCGTCACCGACGTCCTCGTCTCCACCCAGCACGTGGCAAGGCGACGCTCCCCTCGGAGAAGTAGCAGTCCAGAGTGCCGAGAGTGCGAGAGCTCAAAAGTAGCCACTCTCGCACTCTCGCACTTCGCTCTACAATCCTTCCACTCCCCTTCAGAGCGTACTCGGTCCTGCCGATACTCACCCAGGAGTAGGCCTGCAGTTTTCTGCCCGGGAGTTCCATGACCGAGCCCGCCGCATACCACTTCAATCCGTTCGCGATTCCCCCGCTGATCGCGGCGGTGCTCCTCGCCCTGATCGCGGCGTGGGTGCTGATCCGCGAGCGCGCGTCTCCCGTGAGCCGCGCGTTCGGCCTGGTCGCGGCGGTCGTGTGCGTGTGGCAGATCACCAAGTCGCTGATGTACCTGTCGACCACGCCGGAGTCGGCCATGTTCTGGGCGCGGGTCGGGTACCTCGGCGTGCCGTTCATCGGACCAGGGATGTACTACTTCTCCACGCACCTCCTCAGGGTGAGTGCGAGGCGGCGTTTCGTCTCTGGAACGCTCTGGGCGATCGGTGCGGGCTTCTCGGTCGCGATCGTCGCCGGCGGTGCCGTGCTGGTCGGCGTGCAGCGGTACTCCTGGGGCTTCTATCCCCGGTGGGATGCGTCGGGTCTGTTCTTCCTGGCCTTTTTCAGCATCGCGATGGGGCTCGCTGCCCGTGAGTTCTGGCTGCAGTATCGCCAGGCCGGGCCGGGCGTATACCGGCGTCGCATCCGTGCCCTGCTCGTCGCCTTCCTGATTGCCAACGGGGGCGCCGCCGACTACCTCGGGGTGTACGGGATCGAGGTCTATCCGGCGGGCTATCTAGCCGTCTTCGCGTTCCTGGCGCTCGCCGGGTGGGCGGTCGTCCGCTACGGGCTGGTGGACCTCACCCCGTCCTTCGCGGCGGAGCAGATCCTCTCCACCATGGCGGACCCGCTCATCGTGCTGGATGGGAGCAGGCGGATCCGCATCGTGAACGAAGCGGTGCGCGAGGTCTTCGGCTTCGAGCGGGCGGAGCTGATCGGCCAGCCGGCGACGCTGCTCACCGACGGCGACGAGACCGCGGCGCGCCGGCTCACGCAGCTCTGCGCCGTCGATGGCGTGCGTGACGAGCAGATGAAGCTGTACGCTCGCGACGGCACCCCGGTCGAGGTCAGCGTCTCCACCTCGCACGTCGGCGACGAGGAGGGCGCGACCGTCGGTACGGTGTTGATCGCCCGGGACATGCGCGAGCGGAAGGCGGTGGAGAACGCGCTTCGCGAGAGCGAGGAGCGCTTCCGCGCCCTGATCCAGAACATCTCCGACGTGATCGTGGTGCTGGACGCCGACCTCAACGTCAGCTTCGTGAGCGCGTCCGCTCGGCGCGTGCTCGGGTACACGGCGCAGGAGCACATCGGCACGTCAGCCCTGACCTTGATCCATCCGGAAGACGTCGCCGCGGCCCAGCGCGACCTGGCCGCGCTTGCGGAGCCGGGCACCCCGGGGAAAGGCGAGACGCGGGTACGGCACTTCGACGGGTCCTGGAGAACGGTCGAGGCGACCGCGACGAACCTGCTGCACGATCCCGCCGTCAACGGGATCATCATCGTCTACCAGGATGTCACGGAGCGGAAGGCGGCGGAGGCGGCCCTTCGCGCCAGCGAGGAGCAGCTTCGGCAGTCGCAGCGCATGGAGGCGGTGGGCCGCCTCGCCGGAGGCGTCGCCCATGACTTCAACAACCTCCTCACGGTGATCAACGGCGAGACGCTCCTGCTGCTCGAGACCCCTCCGGCCGACCCGGAGGTCCGCCTCGCGCTCGAGGAGGTGCTCCGCGCCGGGAATCGCGCGGGGGATCTGACCAGGCAGTTGCTCGCCTTCAGCCGCCGGCTGGTACTCCAGCCCAAGATGCTGGACCTGAACCTGGTGATCACCGATCTGGAGAAGATGCTTCGCCGCCTGATCGGGGAAGACGTCAAGCTCGGCGTCGCTCTGGAGCCCAACCTCGGCAAGGTGAAGGCGGACCCGGGTCAGATCGAGCAGGTGATCCTGAACCTGGTGGTGAACGCGCGGGACGCCATGCCTCGCGGAGGCGTGCTCAGCATCGAGACCCGCAACGTGGCCTCCGTGGATGCGCCCGGGGTGAAGGGTGGCGAGCACGGCTTCGTGTCGGTCTCCGTGCGCGACACGGGGATCGGCATGGACGAGGCGACGGTGCAGCGCATCTTCGAGCCCTTCTTCACCACCAAGGAGCAGGGGAAAGGGACCGGCCTCGGGCTCTCCACGGTTTACGGCATCGTGGAGCAGAGCGGCGGCAGCGTGCAGGTGGAGAGCCGGCCGGGGGCGGGAGCGGTCTTCCGGGTGCTGCTCCCCCGCGCGGAGGAGGAGGCCGGGACCGGGCCGCAGCCTCCAGGGCTGGCGAGCCCCGCGGGCGGCACGGAGACGGTGCTCCTGGTCGAGGACGACGGCTCCGTCCGCGCCCTGACGCAGACGATCCTGCAGCGTTGCGGCTACAAGGTGCTCGCGGCGCGCAACGGTGCCCACGCCCTCCGGCTCTGCGAGGAAGCGGAGGGGCGCATCGACCTCCTGATCACGGACGTCGTCATGCCAGGAATGGGTGGACGCGAGCTCGCCGAAACGCTCTCCGACCTCCACCCTTGCCTCCGCGTCCTGTACATGTCGGGCTATACGGACGACGCTATCCTGCGGCACGGGGTGGAAGGCGGCATGGCTTTCCTCCCGAAGCCCTTCACGCCCGCCGAGATGGCGCAGACCGTGCGGCAGATGCTCGACGTCCCGGCCTCACCCGGGGTCACCGCTGATCGCTGAAACTTCCCGCCGCCCCCCGTCGTACGGCGTGCCGTAGCGAAGGTGCCCCGACCACCCAAGTGCGAGCGAAACGATGGATGCGATGACCGCGGCGCGGAAAGGGACCCTGATCCGCGACCTCCTGATCTTCCAGCTGAAGCTGGTTCTCGACAGCATCAAAGACGTCGCGCTGATTCAGATCTCGCTGGTCGCCGCGATCTACGTCATCATCGGCGTCGGGATGCACGTGATCCTCGGAGAGGCGGGATTGCTGCACCTCGGCTACGCCGCGTTTCTCGGCGTCGGTGCCTACATCATCGGCCTGGGATAGCGGAACACCGAACTGAGCTTCTGGTTCCTGCTGCCGGTCGCCATCGTGGCGGCGTGCATCCTGGGAATTCTCATCGCCTTCCCCAC
>JAHWJV010000041.1 GCA_019348265.1 Gemmatimonadota bacterium | reverse complement strand
AGGGTGCGCTCGGCATAGAAGCCCGCCAGCCGATCGCGCAGCGCCTCAGTGCTCTCCCCGTCATCGTGCGGCAGGCCGTACTTCGCGAGGGATGCGATCACCCGGTCGCGCGGGAACATGGAGCTGCCCGCCACCACCGTGGCCGGCGCGACGCCGTTGACGCGGATCAGCGGAGCGAGCGAGACCGCCAGCTCGCGGATAAGGTGGTTGGCCGCCGCCTTGCTCGCGTCGTAGGCGAAGCTTCCCTTCTTGGAGACGACGGCGTTGACGCTGGTGGTGATCACCAGCGATCCGCTCAGCCCCTGCTCCCGCCACACGCGCTCCGCCTCGTCCGCGACGACGAAGGGGCCCGTAACATTGATGGCGAAGGTGTCGCCCCAGCGCTCGTCCGGGATGCGCCCCTCCCGGTCCGGGCTCGGGTATAGCCCGGCGGTGACGACGACGTGGTCCACGCCGCCATACGCCAGGATCGTCTCCTCGAGCGCGGCGCGTACCGAGGCGCGGTCGGTGACGTTGGCGCCCAGCGCGATCACGTCCCCGGAGGCGGAGATCCCCGTGCCCGCTACGCCGATCCCCATCCCGATACGCCCGAGCACCGTCTCCGCCACCGCGCGTGCGGCGTCCGCGTTCAGATCGACCGCCGCGACCACAGCCCCCTCCCGGATCAGCCGCGGCACGACCGCCTCGCCGATGCCGCTCCCCGCGCCGACGACGAGGGCGATCTGACGCGCCAGCTCGTTCTCCGGCGGCATCCGCTTCAGCTTCGCCTCCTCGAGCAGCCAGTACTCGATGTCGAAGGCCTCCTGCCGGGGCAGGGCGGTGTAGCCGGCGACAAGCTCCGCGCGCTGCATCACGCCGACTGCCGCGTTGTAGAACTCAGCGGTCACGCGCGATTCGCTCTTGCTCTTCCCCCACGCGATCATCCCCACTCCCGGTATCAGGATCACGGCGGGGTCCGCGCCGCGGATCGCAGGCGAGTCGGGATGGCGGCACGACTCGTAGTACTCGCGGTAGTCCTCCCGGTACTGCTCAATTCCCGCGGCCAGCTTCGCGCGGAGCTGCCCGACGTCCTCCGTCTGCGAGTCCCAGTCGACGTACAACGGCTTGATCTTCGTGCGGAGGAAGTGGTCGGGGCAGGAGGTCCCGAGCTCCGCCAGACGTGGCGCGTCGTTGGAGCTCACGAATCCCAGGACGTCGCCATCGGTCTGCACCGTACCGATCATCCGCCGCTCCCGGCTCACCTGTCCGCGGAGCCAGGGGAGGATGTCGAGTAGCACCTCCCGCTTCCGCTCCTCCCGCAGCGGGGCGTGGCGCTGCCCGCCGAAGACGGGTTTGCCCGCCCGCCGCTGCGCGAAGAACTCCTCCGCCCGGTCGATCAGGGAGAGCGTGAGCATGTAGCACTCGCGGTCGTCGTCCGCCCAGTTGATCAGCCCGTGCTTGCCCAGGATGACCCCCTTCGCCTCCGGGTGCTCGCGGCAGACCTGCT
This sequence comes from Gemmatimonadota bacterium, assembly GCA_019348265.1. Lineage (GTDB taxonomy): Bacteria > Gemmatimonadota > Gemmatimonadetes > Longimicrobiales > Longimicrobiaceae > JAHWJV01. Next base: position 12,639 of record JAHWJV010000041.1, on the reverse strand, counting down.
GCAGCTGCAGGCCGAGCTCGAAGCCGGGACGCTGCCAGTCGGTCCAGATCACCTCGTCGCCGAAGACCTCGCGGGTCAGCTCCGGGCCGTTGGCGGCGGTCGCGATCGCGATGCACGAAACCGGATGCATGTGGTCCACGTGCCGGAAGGGCACGAAGGAGTGCAGCGGCGTGTCGATCGAGGGGGCGCGGGCGTTCAGGTTGTACGTGCAGTGCGGGTACATCGCGACCATGGCGTCTTCCGCGGGCGTCTTGACGCCCCGCTCGCTCATGCGGGAGTAGACGTCCTGCAGCGAGAGCAGCCGCTCCTGGTACAGCGACGAAAAGAACTCACGACCCGCCGTGCGCAGGTCGCCACCGGAGCCCTTCACCCACAGCACCTCGATCTCCTCGCCGGTGATCGGGTCGCGCTCGCGGATCTTGGCGGAGGTGTTGCCGCCCCCGGTGTTGGTTATGCGCGGGTCGCTGCCGAGGATGTTCGAGCGATACACCAGCCGGCCCACCGGGTCGAGCCTGGCGGCGAGCTCCTCGTCCCAGAGATCGCGTACATGCTTGAAAACGCCCGCTGTGGGGGCGTGTGAGACGTGTTCCGTAGCTGAAGTCATTGGCCTGGCTGTTGGTTGGACGAAAGGCTCGTCGTGGACATGCGCCGCGGGTGATGCTCGCGCGGCGCGGCACTGGCGCGCGCGACATCCCGGACCGAGCTCCCCGGCGGGAGATCCCCGAGCGCGCGCGCCTGGACGAGAACGTTGCCGAGGGCCGTTGCCTCGACCGGGCCCGCGAGCACCACGCAGCCACAGGCATTGGCGGTGAGCTCGCAGAGCAGATCATTGCGCGAGGCGCCGCCGACCATGTGAACCGCGCGGATGCGCTCGCCGGTCAGCGCCTCGATCTGGCGCAGTCCCTCGCCGTACGCCGCGGCGAGGCTTTCCAGGAGGAGGCGGACCAGCTCGCCGCGCGACTTCGGAGGCCGAACGCCATCTTCCGCGCACCGCGCGAGCACTTTGGCCGTCATGTCGCCGCGCGCCGCGAAGCGTGGGTCGTGCACGTCGATCAGGCGCTCCGGGGAATCCGCTGCGCGCGCTTCCGCGATGATCGTCGCGGGATCCCATGCACCACCCTCCGCCGAGTCGCGCTCGCACTCCTGCAGGATCCACATCCCCATGAGGTTCTTGAGGAAGCGAATCGTACCGTCGAGGCCGGCCTCGTTGGTGAAGTTCGCCGCCCGCGCCGCTTCCGTCAGAATGGGCTCGCGGCGCTCGGTCCCGAGCAGCGACCAGGTGCCGGTGGAGAGATACGCCCACGGCGGGCCGTCTACGTCGGCCGGGGTGCCGGCCACGGCCGCGGCGGTGTCATGCGAGCAGCTGGCGATCACCGCCACCTCTCGAGCAGTCATCCCCTCCCCGGCCAGCATGCCCAGGCGGGTACCCGGCTGGACGATCGGAGCCCACCCGTCGAGCGGTAGCCGAAGGCGCTCCAGCAGGCTCGTGTCCCACCAGCCCGTGAGCGCGTCCATCAGTTGCGTCGTGGAGGCCATCGTCCGCTCCGCCACCGCGCGGCCGCTCAGCCGGAAGAGGAGGTAGTCGGCGATCAGCAGCCGGTGCGCCGTCGCCCGCACCACCTCCGGCTCCCCCTCCACATCCGCAAGCAGCTGGAAGATCGTGTTGAACGGCTGCATCTGGATGCCGGTCCGCCGGTAGAGCTCCTTGGGCGGGACTGCCGCGAACGCCCGCGCCATCATGCCGGCGGTGCGCGGATCGCGATAAGAGTACGGGTCCCGCAGCGGGCGCCCGTCGCGATCCACTGGCACGTAGTCCACGGCCCAAGAGTCCACCGAGACCCCGCGAAGATCCGGCGCCGCTTCCAGGCCGAGCCGTACCCCCTCGCGCACCTGGGCCCACAGCTCCTCCAGGTCCCAGAAAAGGTGACCGCCTCGATCCACGAGCGGGGTAGCGAAGCGGTGCACCTCCTCCAGCTCGACCCGCCCGTCGTGCAGCGTGCCCAGCACGGCTCTGCCGCTGGCCGCGCCGAGGTCGATCGCCAGGTACCGGGTCGCCACGCTGCTCAGAGACTCTGCGGGGGCGCGTACGCAGCCGCGACCCGCTCACGAGCCATGCGAGCACGGTAGCCGGACTCACGGAACGCGCCGATGGGATCCAGCGCGCCGCCCTGGCGCCGCCGCGCCTCCGCCACCAGCGCGGCCACGTCAGCCTGGAAGGCGCGCTGCAGCGTCATCTCGGCCATCAGAACGTCGTTGCTCTCCTGATAGGCGTCGAGCGCCGCCCGGTCGACCAGCAGCGCCCTGGCGTAGGCGCCCTGCAGCTGGTCCACCGTCTGGAGCAACGCCTCCATCGGGTCCTTCAGGTTGTGGCTCTGGTCGATCATGTGCGCCGGCTGGAGGCCAGGCACCTGGTCGTGCTCGGCGTCCACCAGCTCGTTGAAGACGAGGAAGAGCTGGTACGGGCGGATCGAACCCGCAGTGAGATCGTCGTCTCCGTACTTCGCGTCGTTGAAGTGGAAGCCGCCGAGCTTACCCGCCCCGATCAGCCGCGCCACGACGAGCTCGATGTTCGTGTTCGGGAGATGGTGCCCCAGATCCACCAGGCAGCGAGCGCGCTCGCCTAGCGCCTGCGCGAGCAGGTACGACGATCCCCAGTCCTGCACCACGGTGGCGTAGAAGGCCGGCTCGTAAGGCTTGTGCTCGGTGAAGAGGAGCCAGTCGGGAGGCAGCGCGGCGTACACCTGCTCCAGGCAGGCCAGCACGCGATCGAAGCTACGGCGGAGGTGCATCTGCCCGGGGTAATTGCTCCCGTCGGCGAGCCAGACGCTGATCGCGCGGGAGCCGAGTGTCTCTCCTACCTGCACGACCCGATGGTGATGCTCCACCGCCTGCTCCCGCACCGCCACGTCCGTGTGGCTGAAGGAGCCGAACTTGTACGAGCGAGCCTGGGCGGGCTGATCCTGGAAGGTGTTCGAGTTCACCGCGTCGAACGCGAGGCCGAGACCCTCCGCGTGCTGCCGCAGCCGCTCGGGATCGTCCGGCTCGTCCCACGGGATGTGCAGCGAGACGCGGGGCGCGGCGCCCGTCAGGCGATGGATCACCGCGACGTCCTGCAGCTTTTCGTAGACGTCCCGCGGCTCTCCGGGTCCCGGAAAGCGCCCGAAGCGAGTGCCGCCGGTTCCGAGCGCCCAGGACGGGATCGCCACCTCGAAGCGGCGCACGCGCTCCACCACGGCGTCCAGGTCGACGCCGCCGCGCGCGAGGCGCTCGCCCAGCGCGTCCAGGTCACGCTGGTGCGCCGCCGTGCGGCCGGCGTTCGACTGGTCGATCTGGTCGCGGTTCACGCCGTCTCCGGCCGGTTCGCAGGCTCAACGTTGGACGACGGATCGGTGTTCTCCAGGTGGAACACTTCGCGAAGCGGGCTGCTGCGCGGGCTGTCGTCGTCGTTCGCGGGCATCACCTCCCGCATGTGCCGCCACCAGCGCCGGCAGACGTCCGTATCGGCGACGCTTTCCCAGAGCGCTTCGTCCTTCACCTCGACGTACGCGAACAGGCTCCCGTCCGCCGGGTCCAGGTAAATGGAGTAGCTGGCGACACCCCTCTCCCTCAGCACCGTCGCCAGCTCCTCCCAGATCGGGTTGTGCCGGCGCTCGTACTCCGCTTCCTGGCCCGGGTGCACGGCCATCCGGAAGGCTTTGCGGATCATCCGCCGCCTGGGTGCATGGTGGACCTGGTGTGGGGATCGGCGTTTCGCGCCTCAATATGCGAGCGCAGAGCGCCGCGGCAAGCGCGGCGGGGTGGCTGGTTTCGGTCGGCACTGGTCGGGCGCGCCCCGTCGGCGTAATTTCGCGACGCGACATCACCCGCAGAGAGCTTTTGAGCACCACCCACGCGATTCCCCGACTGCAGCTCCTGGCCGCGGCGGCGCTCTTCAGCACCGGAGGCGCCGCGATCAAGGCGACCTCCCTCTCCGGCTGGGAGGTGGCCAGCTTCCGATCGGGTATCGCGGCGGTCACCGTGCTGCTCCTCGTGCGCGCATCGCGCCGCGTTCCGGACTGGCGCGTGCTCGCGGTGGGCGCTACGTACGCCGCGACGATGATCCTGTTCGTCCTGGCGAACAAGCTGACCACCTCCGCGAATTCCATCTTCCTCCAGTCGACCGCTCCGCTCTACATTCTGCTCCTGAGCCCCTGGCTGCTGCGGGAAAAAATTCGGCTCCAGGACCTGGTCTTCATCGGCGTCGTCGCGGTCGGGCTGCTCCCGTTCGCGATCGGCACCGACGCTGCCAGCGCCACCGCCCCTGACCCGGCGCGCGGCAACATCGTCGCGCTGCTGAGCGGCGTGGCCTGGGCCGGGACGCTGATGGGGATGCGCTGGCTGGCCAGTGGGTCGGCCGCCGATGGCTCCGCCGTCTCGACCGTCGTCGTGGGTAACGCGATCGCGTTCCTGGTCTGCCTGCCGCTCGCGCTCCCCGCCAGCTCGACAGGCGCGCTGGACTGGGCGGTGGTCGTTTACCTCGGCGTCGTGCAGATCGGATTGGCCTACCTGTGCCTCACCGCCGGCGTCCGCCACGTTCCGGCACTGGAAGCTTCCATGCTGCTGCTGATGGAGCCCGCGCTCAACCCGATCTGGGCGTGGGCGGTGCACGGCGAGCAGCCCAGCATCTGGGCGCTCGCCGGCGGCGCGACCATCCTGCTGGCCACCGCCGCTCGGACCTGGTGGAACAGCCGCGAGGCGGATCCCGTGCCCGCGCCGCTCGCCGCCCTGGAGCCCAACCCACATGAAGTCTGAGATGGCGGCTCTCGTGCGGGGACTCCTGACGCGACCGTGGCTGATCGGCGCGGCCGCGCTGGGCATCGGCATGCTCGTGGCGGTGCTGCTCTGGCGACGCACCGCCTCCGCCGGCTCCGAACCCGCCGCCTCCTTCGTCGGCACCGCGACCTGCGCCGGTTGCCACCAGCAGGAATTCGCCGCGTGGAAGGGTTCACAGCACGACCGCGCAATGCAGGACGCAGATTCAGCGAATGTGCTCGGCGACTTCAGCGGCGTCACCTTCACGGAGTCGGGACTCCCGACCACCTTCTTCCGCCGCGGCGGGAAGCCCTTCGTGCGCACCACCGGACCGGACGGCGCGCTTCACGACTACGCCGTGCGCTACACCTTCGGCGTCGAGCCACTGCAGCAGTACCTGGTCGACCTGGGAGCGGGGCACGTGCAGCCGCTTTCCACCGCCTGGGATTCGCGTCCCCGCGAAGAGGGGGGGCAGCGGTGGTTCCATCTCTACCCGGGCGAGGGGATCGAGCACACGGACGAGCTCCACTGGACCGGCCGGCAGCAGAACTGGAACTTCATGTGCGCCGACTGCCATTCCACCGGTGTGCGGAAGGCGTACGACCCGGGCGCCGACGCGTTCAGGACCGCCTGGTCGGAGATCGACGTCTCCTGCGAGGCGTGTCATGGACCCGGGTCGAAGCACGTCGACTGGGCGGGCACGCCGAGCCTCATCCGTGCCTTGCTCTGGCGCGACGACGGTCTTCCCGCGCGGCTGAACGAGCGCCGCGGCGTCCAGTGGCGCGTCGATACCCGGACGGGCCAGCCGGCCCGCAGCGAGCCGCGCACCACCGCCACCGAGGTGGCGGTATGCGCCCAGTGCCACTCGCGCCGGGCGCAGATCGCGGAGGGCTATACCGCCGGCTCCCCGCTCGAGGACTTCTACGTCCCCGCCCTGCTTGCCCCCGGCCTCTACCACCCCGACGGGCAGCAGCTGGACGAGGTCTACACCCATGCGTCGTTCCTCCAGAGCCGCATGTTCCACGCGGGAGTCACCTGCTCCGACTGCCACGAGCCGCACAGCCAGCGGCTCCGCGCGCCCGGGAACCAGCTCTGCGGGCAGTGCCACACGCCGGCGCGCTACGACAACCCGGCCCATCACCGGCACCGCGCGGCGACGGAGGGGGCGCAGTGCGTCTCCTGCCACATGCCCGAAGAGACGTACATGGCGATCGACCCGCGCCGCGACCACAGCATCCGCATCCCGCGTCCGGACCGCTCGGTAACGCTGGGGACCCCCAACCCCTGCACCGACTGTCACAAAGAGCAATCGGCGGAGTGGGCGGCGCGGCGCGTGATGGAGTGGTCCGGCGGGCGCCAGCCCGGCGGGTTCCAGACGTTCGCGGAGGCCTTTCACGCGGATGACGCGAACCGTCCGGGCGCGGCGGAGGCTCTGCGCCGGATCGTTACGCAGCCGGCTCAACCGCCGATCGCCCGGGCGTCCGCGCTGGCGCGGCTCTCTGGCCGTGCGGATGCTCTCGCGGTCGACGCCGCGCGAGTGGCGCTCGAGGATGCGGGCCCGTCCGTGCGCCGCGCCGCACTGCTCGTCCTGGAGGCGCTCCCCGGCCAGCAGCGTCCGGCTGTCGCGGCCCCCTACTTACGCGATCCGTCCCGCATCGTCCGGCTACAGGCCGCGTGGCTGCTCGCCCCTGTATCCGCCGCGCTGGGAGGGGAGGATCGACAGGCTTTCGCGCTGGCCGCGGACGAGTTCATCGCGAGCCAGCGCTTCAACGCAGATCGGCCGGAGAACCGGGTGACGCTGGGGACCTTTCTGGTGCAGCTCGGGCGGGCACCAGAAGCGGTGGCCGAGTACCGCGCGGCGCTGCGGATCTCTCCACGAGCCATCGCGGCGTACGTGAACCTGGCGGACCTGTACCGTGCGCAGGGAATGGAGGGGGAGGGCGAGCGGTTGCTGCGGGAAGGTCTCGCCGCCGCGCCGAATGACGCATCTCTACGCCACGCGCTCGGGTTGTCGCTGGCGAGATCGGGGCGCACGGCGGACGCCGTGGTCGAGCTGGGCCGCGCCGCGTCGTTGGCTCCGGAGCGGCCGGTTCTGGCGTACGCCTACGCGGTCGCGTTGCACAGCTCGGGGCAGGCAACGAGGGCGGTCAGCGTTCTCGCGAACGCCCTCGAGCGGCACCCCACGGACCGGGATCTGCTCTTCGCTCGCGCCACCTTTGCCCGCGATGCGGGAGCGGCGGCCGAGGCACTGCACTTCGCCGATCTGCTCGTCAAGGCGCACCCGTCGGACCAGGAGGCGCGCGCGCTGCTCGCCTCGCTGCAGCGCCCCGGCCTCTGATCCCTGTACAGTCAGGGAAGCTCGCGGCCGCTGCTCCGTAGCTGCTGGAGCAGTGCCGCCATTTCCCGCACGACCCCCGCCTGCTCACCGGCGAGGTTCCTCGTCTCGCCCGGATCGGCGCTCAGGTCGTAGAGCTGCGGCTCGGGCGAGTTCCCCAACTCGATGTTGGTGTTCGCGTTGACGCGCGGACCCGGGTGCGGCTCGATGTACTTCCACCGGCCGCGGACCAGGGAGAGGGTGCCGTTGACCGCCTGCTCGACCAGGTGAGGGCGGCTGGCGGAAGAGCGCCCGAGCAGCGTCTCCAGCGCGTCCCGGCTGTCCGGCACACCAGCGGCGGCCGCAGGGACTCCCGCTAGCGCGGCGAACGATGCCAGCAGGTCCACCTGCGAGAAGGCCGCGTCCGAAACCCGCCCTCGCTCTCCGCCCCCGCCGCGAACGATGAACGGCACGCGCGTGCCGGCCTCATAGGCGCTGTACTTGCCGCCGCGGAACGGCCCGTTTGGCCGGTGCGCACCCAGTCGTTCCACGCTCTGGTCGCGGTAACCGTCATCCACCACCGCCCCGTTGTCGCTGGTGAACACGACCAGCGTGTTCTCCGCGAGCCCCAGCCGGTCGAGCGCAGCCAGGATCTCGCCTACCGACCAGTCCAGCTGGGCGATCACGTCGCCTCGCGGACCCATCGTCGTCTTACGCACGAATCGCGGGTGCGGCACCCGCGGGACGTGGATGTCGTGCGTCGAGAAGTACAGGAAGAACGGGCGCTGGCGATTGGCCTCGAGAAAGTCGACCGCCTTCCTCGTGATCACGTCGGCCATGTCCTCGTCCACCCAGCGCGCGGCCCGACCCCCGCTCATGTAGCCGATGCGGCTGATGCCGTTCACGATCGTATGATCGTGCCCGTGGCTGGGTGCCATCTTAAGCAGATCCGGGCGCTCCTTGCCGGTGGGCTCGCCGGGGATCGGCGTTCCGAAGCTGACGCGGATCGGATCGGCCGGATCGAGACCGACGACGCGCCGGTTCTCCACGTACACCGTGGGTACCCGGTCTCCGGTCGCCGGGATGAGGAACGAGTAGTCGAATCCGACGTCCAGCGGACCGGGCCCGATCTCGCCATTCCAGCTCGGTCCGCCCGAGGGACCCAGCCCGAGGTGCCACTTGCCGACCACCCCCGTCGCGTAGCCGGCGCCCTGCAGGATCCCGGGAAGGGTCGCCCGCCCCGGCTCGATGAGTAGCGCCGCGTCGCCGGTGGCGATCCCCGTCCCGGCACGGCGCCAGGCGTACTCCCCGGTCAGCAGCGAGTATCGTGACGGGGTACACGTCGCGGACGTCGCGTGCGCGTGGGTGAACCGGAGCCCCTCGCTCGCGAGACGATCGATATTCGGCGTCGCCACCGTTCCGCCGTAGCTACCGACATCCCCCCAGCCGAGGTCGTCCGTGTAGATGAGCACGATGTTGGGCTTCGCCCGCGTAGGCTCCGCCGCGCGTGGCAGGCAGCTCGCCGCCGCCAGAAGGAGCACGCAGGCGAGAGCGACACCGCCCGGCCGCGCCATGCGCCGAGCGGCCGCGAGCCCCGTGCACATCATCGGTCCAGCGCGGAAAAGACCTGCGAAGGCGTGTGCTCCCTCTCCATGATCCGCTCCATCTCGCGGACGATCTCAGGGTGCGCCGCCGCGACGTTGCGCGTCTCCCCCGGGTCTTTCGCCAGGTCGTACAGCTCGAGGGGGCCGCGGCGGCTCGCGATGACGTTCAGGCGCACGGCCTTCCAGTCACCCTGCCGTACCGCCTGCTTCCCACCCTGCTCGTGAAACTCCCAGTAGAGAAATGGATGGCGCGGAGCCGGAGCGCCCCAGAGGGCGGGCCCCATGTCGAGTCCGTCGATCCCCGCGGGGGCGGTGGCCCCGGCGATGCTCGCAAACGTGGGCAGCACATCCCACAACGTCCACACGTGGTCGCTGGTTCGTCCGGCCGGAATTCGACCCGGCCCCCACGCCACCATCGGGACGCGGATCCCGCCCTCGTACACGTCGCGCTTCACCCCGCGGAACGGGCCGTTGCTGTCGAAGAACTCCGGGTCGCTGCCACCCTCGATGCTCGGCCCGTTGTCGCTGGTAAAGAAGACGAGCGTGTTCCGATCCAGCCCCAGCTCGCGCAGCCGGTCGAGGATGCGCCCGACGTCGCGATCCATCCGAGAGATCATCGCCGCGTAGGTCGCGTGCGGCATCGGCTGCGGGCTATAGTGCGCGCCGGGGAACGGCGTCTCCGGGAAGATGCTCTTGCCGCTCGCGTCCAGGTACGGCGCGTAAGCATCCTCCGGCGCCTGCAGCTCGGCGTGGGGGATGGTGAACGGCACGTACATGAAGAAGGGCTCGTTCCGATGCCGGTTTATGAACGAGAGCGCCTCGTTGGCGATCGTGTCGTGGCTGTACACCCCGCGCTCGATCGCCCATCCCGCGCCCACCGTGTTCGGGTCGGGACGGCTCCGGTTCGGGAGCGGAACCCGCTCGTCACCGCGGAAGAGAAAGTCCGGGTAGAAGAAGTGCGCCCGCCGCTGGTCATTCTCCCCGAAGAAGTAGTCGAAGCCCTGCCGGATCGGGGAGCCCTCGCTCCCCGGCGGTCCGAGTCCCCACTTGCCGAAGGCACCGGTGGCATAACCGGCATCGCGCAGAACTTCCGCGAGAGTGATGGAGGCCCCGGGAAGCGGCTCCTGCCCGATAGGCTTGATCTCCCGGTTCCCCCGAACCGGCGTGTGCCCGGTGTGCTGTCCGGTCATGAGCGCGCTGCGCGACGGCGCGCACACGGGGCTCCCGGCATAGAACTGGGTGAATAGCATCCCGCCGCGCGCCATCTCGTCCAGCCGGGGCGTCCGGATCTTCTGCTGCCCGTAGGCGCCGATATCCCCATAACCGAGGTCGTCCGCCATGATGAAGATGATATTCGGCGGACGTTGGGCCGCGCTTGCAGCCGCGGGCGTTCTGGCAGCGGGTGCGCTCCCGGCGGGCGCGCACGCCGCCATCGTCCAGCTGGCGAGCAGCGAGGCGAGCAGAGTGGCGCGAAGCCGCTGCGTCGGGTTGCGATGCATCGAGCCCCCAGTGGTTGGGAAGTGTTCTCGGGTCAGCGGCCGACGGCCCACTTGAAGCCCTGCGTCAGCAGCTGCTGGTAGACGGGATCGGCCCAGGTCGCGTTGGAATGACCGATGCTCGTACCGAAGACCCGAGCGCCCTGCGCCTGGTGCGTCCAGACGACCGCATACTCGGTCGAATTGCTCGGCTCCACCGCCGTCGCGAGCGTGACCGTTCCGGGATATACGCGATCGAGGATGTAGATCTCGTCCACTGGGGACAGCCACTCGGCCGGGATCCCCTGCATGATCGGGTGTTTCGGCGCGGCCACCTTCATCGGCACGCGCGTCGCCGGCCCGTGTCGCACGCTCTTTACCCCCTGGACCTCGCGCCATTCGTCCGTCGGCTCCGCCCGGAAGGTGTGCATCGCGCAGTGGATCACCATCGCCGGTATGCCCGCTCGGGTCGCCAGGCCGATGTTCTGCAGGTAACGCTGCGAGATCAGCGTGTCGCCGGGCGTATAGCACTCGTTGTGGACGATGATGTCGTAGCCCTTGAACCAGTTGGGGTCGTCATACAGCGCGGGGACATGCTGCCCGTTGGTCCCACCGATGTAGAGGAAGGTCCAGTCCACCGGGAGCACCTTCTCGACGGCGTGCATCAGCGTCGCCGTCTGCCCCGGGTAGTCATGGCAGCAGCCGCCAGCGACGACCGCCGCGCGGATCCGCGGCCCCGGCGGCACCTGGACACGCTGTGCCTGCGCGCCCGCGGGACCCTGCGCCCGCTCCCGCGGCTGGGCACCTTCTTGCCCGAACGCCGACGCCGAGCAGAGGAGTATTGCCAGAAAGCTGGCGTGCACGGCTCGCGCTGCGAAGCGGCGAGCCTCTTTTCGCAGCATCTTCTCACTCCTCATCGCAAGGGTTGGGTTCCGTCGGGCCGGGCGTTAAGGTTAATTGCCGCCCTGGGAAACGGCCAGATCTACAGGCACCCCCGGGGAGCGGAACCGGCATGGGCCCACTCCTCGTCTACTACTTGATGGTCCCCGTCCACGCCCGGTTCCAGCCGACGCCGGATCGACCCGAGTTCCAGACGCACAGGGTGGAGGAGACCAACACGACCCCCGGGTTGGAAGCGCTTCCAGCCCGACCTGTTCAACGTGCGCAACGATCCCGAGGAGCGGAACGACGTGTCGGCGCAGCGCCCGGAGATCGTCGCGGAGCTTCAAGCCGCGATCGAGAGGTGGTGGGCCGTCCGGTGATCACGACGGTGCACGGGACGTGATGCGAGCTCTCAGCGGCTGCTTCAGACCATGCGGAGGAAGCTGGAGGAGTGGCGCCAGCGGGTGCGGTGATCCGGACTGGCCGGTCCGGCGCGCGGCGCCCCAACCGGGGCCGCGCGTCCTCCAAGAGCCGGCTACGGGTCAGGCGAGGCCAGAGGGCGTGAGCACGAGACGTGCAGAAAGGAGGCATCACCGCGTGCGAACGGCGCGCGCTCGTGTGCACCTAACTGCCGCTGGAGACGCAAGATGGACGGAGACGTCCCGAGTACCGACGGCGAGGGGAGCTACACCGGCCATTCGGTCGACAACCGTCCCCTGCTAGCCGGGATTCACGTCCGGGAGGAGGACATCGAGCCGCAGAAGGGGCTGGATATCGCCTCCGCCGTTTTCCGCGTAGCGGGCGTCGTCATCCTCATCCTGGCGCTCGGCCAGTTCGCCGCCTGGTGGATCAACCGGCCGCCTGGCGGAGCGGGGCTCGGCCTCCTGATCGGTGACACCATCCGCCTGGTGGTCTTCGCCGGGCTGCTCTGGGCGGCGGGCGACCTGGCGTCACTGGCCATCAAGACTCATTACGACATCCGCGCCGCGCGCATCCTGCTCGCGCGCCAGACCGCGATGATCCGCCAGACGGTACCGGGCGGAGCGGACATCGGTGTCGGCGCGCCGGGTAGCCACCGGCGGGAGGGCGATCATGTGGAGGGCGAGACTCATGGCAGTGGTGTCTGACCGCCGCCTCGGCTCCTCGCGCTCCGTCGCGCGAGGGCGAAGCTCGCGGTTGTGGCGCGGCTTCCTCACCGTACGTCGCTCCTGCTCCCGCGTGCTCCTTCCGCTGCTCGCGATGGCGCTGGTCGCGCTGGAGCCGCTGACAGGGGCCGGACAGAACCCGCTGCGCGGGAAGCGGCTCTTCGTCGAGTCGAACACGCCGGCACGGAAGCAGGCTGTCGAATGGGCCCGCTCGCGCCCCCAGGACGCGGCGCGTATGCGCCGGATCGCCGACCAGCCACTCGCCATCTGGCTGGGTGACTGGAGCCCCGACATCCGCACGGAAGTGGCCCGGACCATGGCCAGGAGCGGCGGGGCCATTCCCGTGTTCGTGGTCTACAACATCCCGTACCGCGACTGCGGTCAGCACTCGGCCGGCGGCGCGCGCGGAGGGGACGCCTACCGACGCT
>JAHWJV010000419.1 GCA_019348265.1 Gemmatimonadota bacterium | reverse complement strand
CTGACGACCCCAAGGTTGAGCGGCGACGGCGCCCGCGTACGAACCGACGCTCCGAGCCTCGAACCCACGCCCCGCCGGGCGCGCCTGCCGGAGATGGCCATCGGCGTGGTCCTGATGGTCGGGTTCTCGCTCGCCGCCGTGCTGTGGCACATGAACGCGACGGACAAGGTGCCGGCGCTCGCCCTGGCGTCGAACGTCGCACGCGGGGAGGTCATCGAGCCGGGCGACCTCGACGAGGCGGTCAACGCGGCCAGCGCGATAGGCGACGACAAGCTCCAGCAGCAGGGGCAGGGATACGTGGTTCCCGAGAGCTTCACCCACGGTAGCTCCGCTCAGCGCATGGCCTGGTTCCGCCGCGGACACGAGTCCGGCCAGGTCTCCCAGTGCGACACCTTCGCGACCAATATCTGACGCGGCGCGAGCAGCGCCTCTCTGGCGCCGCCGCTGCGCAGTGGCAGCAGAAAAGCGGGGATCCCGTCTGGTGGAACAGCCCTTCAATCGGACGCGCCTGCCTGGCGGCGGGTAACTCCTTGCGGATACCGCGGATGCGGTACCAGTCACTTGGCAGCTTTCGAGCATATCTACGCTGCTCGTCTAGGCGTTCGAACCCGCTGCTCCGCTTCAACCCTGCGACACCTCCCCACGCCCGGACACCACCCGAGCCGTGACGATCAGCTGCCCCGTGTGCCGCTGGGTGTGCTCGGCCGCGTGGAAGATCAGACCGAGCACATTCGACGGGAGCTCCTGCCGCCCCACCTTCCTCGGGAGCAGAAGCGTGTCCTCGCCTATCCCGCGGAGCTCTTCCAGTGCCTGGTCGATGCTCCGCTGCATCCGCTGCACGAGCGCCCCTGCATCGGCCGGCGGACGGCCCGGGTCCGCCTCGGTCCGTAGGTACGCGAGCCGCTCCTCGTCCAGCCCCTCCCCACGGGCGTAGGTGAAGAGGCGATCCAGCACCCCCGCCATATGCCGCAGGTGGAACCCGGCGGAGGCGCAGCCCGCGGGGCGGTCCCAGAGCTCGTCGACGCTCAGCGACTCCGCCGCCCGGGACGCATCCTCCCGCGTCTGCAGCAGCGAATGCGCGACCGGCTGAAGCACGGGCGGGATCCCGTCGATGGGGCCGCGCAGCCAGAACTCGGGAAAAGAGCCGACGGTCATCTTTGTCCTGAGGTGACACGTTTGAGAAGGGCCGCACCCGCTCGCGCCGCAGCGGCCGACCGGGTGGACCAAGAGCGTCCACCCGAAGGGGTTATCAGCCCTGGCCCGCAATCGTGCATTTCGACAGATCCGCCCTAAAGTGCAAACCCTCGAACGCCGTCAACGACCCGACGAAATTCTATAAGCCGAACCCGCGCAACAGCTTACCTCCAGGCCTCCGGGTCGGCACGCGCGGTGCTTTTCAGCGGGTACCGGCAGGAGTTCCCGCCCGTCTGTTTCGCCCATCCTCCCCTCCCGAAACCCGATGTCCCGTCCCGCTGACGTTCTTCCGTCGTTGGGCAGCCTGTCGCTCCGCTACGGGTGGCTCGCCGCGCTGGTGGTGCTCCCCGCCTGCCAGAGCAACCTCGTCGTCGGCGCCGAGCTCGTCACCACCTCCGACAGCGCGAAGACGTTACCACTCGCCTACGCCTCCGCGGCGGACGTGAGCTTCTCCCTGGATGCGCGGAAGACGTCGGCGATCTCGCCCTTCATCTACGGGGTAAACGGATACCACACGACGTGGGACGGCGCGGACGTGCCGAAGAACCTCACGCTGAGCCGCTCGGGCGGCAACCGCTGGTCGGCGTACAACTGGGAGACCAACGCCTCTAACGCGGGGAGCGACTGGTACTTCCAGAACGACAGCCACCTGGGGGGCGGCAACGTGCCCGGCGAGGCGGTTCGTCCGCGCATCCAGGGTGCGCTCGACCGCGGGGCGGGCGTGATCGTGACCGTGCCGATGCTCGGGTACGTCTCGGCAGACAAGAACGGACCGATGGGCGTCGACGAGGCGGGGCTGGCGACGCGCCTGGCTACCCGGTTTCGTGAGAGCCGCCCGCGCAAGGGCTCCGCCTTCACCACCACGCCGGACCAGAACGACCGCTACGTCTATCAGGACGAGTTCGTGTGGTGGGTGACGCAGACCTTCCCGCAGGGCGTGAACGACCCGAATCGTCCCATCATGTTCAGCCTCGATAACGAGCCGGACATCTGGCACGAGACGCACGAGCAAGTGCGGAGCAAGGTCAACGGGAAGTCGGGCGTGCTTGGCTACGACGAGATGGTCGACCGGACGCTCGCGTACGCCGGCGCCATCAAGAGCGTCGCCCCGACCGCGCAGGTGTTCGGCGGAGTGGTGGCGACCTGGTCGGGCGCCACGAGCCTCGGCCGCTGGCCGAACCCCGATCCGACCGCCGGGACCAGCGACTTCCTGAACTTCTACCTCAAGAAGCTGCGCGCGGCGGAGCAGACCTCCGGGCAGCGGCTGGTGGACGTGCTGGACGTGCACTGGTACAGCGAGGCCCGCGCCGGCGGAAAGCGCGTGAACGACGACGGCGCCCCGCAAACCCCCGAGATGGCCCGCGCGCGCATGCAGTCGCCGCGCTCCCTCTGGGATCCGACCTACGACGAGAAGAGCTGGGTCAGCGAGTCGACCGGCGGCCCGATCCGCCTGATCCCGCGGCTCCGCGACAAGATCGCCGCCCACTACCCCGGGACGAAGCTCGCCATCACCGAGTACTACTACGGCCGCGGCGGCGACATTTCCGGTGGAATCGCGCAGGCGGACGTGCTCGGCATCTTCGGCCGCGAGGGAGTCTACGCCGCGAACCTCTGGCCGCTCGCCAATCTGGCCGCCTACGGGGGCAGCGGCGCCCGCGCCTATGCCTACGCCTTCGGCGCTCTGAAGATGTTCCGAGACTACGACGGCAATGGCGGCAGCTTCGGAGACACGGGGATCGCTGCGGCGACTTCCGACGTCGAGAAGAGCTCGGTGTACGCCAGCATCGACGCCCAGGGCCGCGTGGTCGGTCTGTCGGAGGCCTACATCCCGCCGGCGCAGGGCGCGGTGGCGCTCGGGTTCGCCATCCCGGCCGAGACGGTCGTGCGCGTGGCCGACGAGCTGCTCGAGGACGGCCGGGCCGAGCACGCCTTCCTCGGCGTGCAGTTCGGCAACCTCACGCCGCAGATCGCCGAGCAGCTGGACGTCGACCGCGAGGGCGCGCTGGTGCTCGGCGTCGGCCCCGGCGGGCCCGCGGCCCTGGCCGGTCTCGAGCCCGGCGACGTCCTGGTGCAGGCGGGCGGGGAGCGGGTGCGCACGGTCGAGGACGTGCTCGGCGTGCTGCGCCGGACGCGTCCGGGCGAGCGGCTGGAGCTGACCGTCCTGCGCGACGGTCGCGAGCAGCAGCTCGAGGTCCTCGTGGGCGAGCGGCCGGTCTGAGGCGACAACGGTGCCGCCGGGTTCGCGCCCGGCGCCCGTCGTGGCAGCATGGCTGCGACACAGCCGGAGTCTCCGCCATGGTCGAGCCGCTGAACATCGGCTTCCTGCTCTTCCCGCGCATCACCCAGCTCGACCTCACCGGGCCCTACGAGGTGTTCTCGCGCCTG
>JAHWJV010000418.1 GCA_019348265.1 Gemmatimonadota bacterium | reverse complement strand
ATTGCGAACCAGGTCTTGGTGGCCTCCCGCAGCGGGATCACGTCCCCACCGGTCGGATGCGTCGACACCGGGGCGCTCGAGGCCGGCTCGGGTTCGGGCGTGGGCATGGGGATTCCTTTCCAGGAGAAGGACGCGGCGGAAGAACGCACGCCGCGCAGGCGGCTGTAACCATGGTTGCACAGCGTGGCTGTTCGTGTCAGGTCGGGGTTGGGTGATCGCGGAGGCGGTGGGCGCCGGGGTCGAACACGGCTCGTTGCGCCAGGCTGCTGGTGGTGGTTGCGGCGACGGTGGCGGCGCTGAGCAGCATGAACATGACGATGATCTGGTAGCGGATGGCGGTCAGGGGGTCGACGCCGGCGAGGATGAGGTACAGATCCTCATTCCAGGCGTGCTTGATCCCCACCTCGCTCGACATCTCCTCGCGCTGTTTGTACGCGCGCTGCTCCGCCGTCAGCAATCCAGCCGGCCGACCATCCTTCTCCACGCGCAACGAGGAGATCAGCTTGGTCATGTTCTTCGCCGTGTACCAGGACATGTCCTGGTACGTGAGGCGGTAGGTGTGCCCGAAGGGGGAGCTGATCTCCATGCTCTCACCCGGCTGCAGCACGACCGTCTCCTCGGCGTCGTACGCCTGCCCCGCGAAGCCCATGAAGGTGAGCACCAGCCCGACGTGGACGATGTAGCCGCCGTAGCGCCGGCGGTTCCGGTCCACCAGGCTCACCAGCGCCTTCGCGTACCCCTCGCCCTCGATCCCCGCCCGCGCCCGCGCGCCCTTGTAGAACTCGATCGTGATCGTCGCCATCACGAACGCGCCCAGGGCGAACGTCAGCAGCGCCTGCGGGTGACGCACTCCGCCAACCCACATCGAGAGCCCGATCACCAAACAGACGAGCACCGGGACGGTGAAGTTGCGCACCAGGTTCCGCGAGCTCGCCTTACGCCAGGCGATGATCGGCCCGATGCCGAGCAGCGCCAGCAGCATCAACCCGATCGGGATGTTCACCCGATTGAAGAAGGGCGGTCCGACGGTGATCTTCTGCCCGAGGAAGCCTTCGGAGATGAGCGGGAAGATGGTCCCCCAGAGCACGGCGAACATAGCGCCGACGAAGAGCAGATTGTTCCCCAGGAATGCGGCCTCTCGGGAGATCCAGGACTCGATCTGCGACTCCGGCTGCAGACGGTCCCTGCGCCACCAGAGAAGCCCCGCGCTCACCAGCGTTCCGGCGGAGAGGAAGCCCAGGAAGATCCAGGCGATCGTCAGGTTCTGCGCGAACGAGTGCACCGACTCGATGAGCCCCGACCGCGTCAGGAAGGTCGCGAAGATGCTGAGCAGGAACGTCCCGATGATCAGGAACAGGTTCCACGCCTTCAGCATCCCGCGCTTCTCCTGGATCATCACCGAGTGCAGGAACGCAGTCCCGGTCAGCCAGGGAAGAAGCGACGCGTTCTCGACCGGATCCCAGAACCAGTACCCCCCCCAGCCGAGCTCCACGTACGCCCACATCATCCCGAAGATGATCCCGCAGGTCAGGAAGAACCAGGCGAGCAGAGTCCAGCGGCGCGTGGTCGTGATCCAGCGGGTGTCCAGCCGGCCCGTCATCAGGGCCGCGATGGCGAAGGAGAACGGGATGGTGAAGGCGGTGAAACCGAGGTACAGCGTCGGCGGGTGAATCGTCATCCAGTAGTTCTGCAACTGGGGATTCAACCCACGGCCGTCGGCGGGCGCGAACGGGAGGAGTTTGAAGGGGTTGGACGCGAAAACGATCACCACCAGGAAAAAGGCGATGACCGTGAGCAGCGTACCGGTCACGTAAGGCATGAACTCGCGGTTCCGCGTCCGGTTCTGGACGACGGTGATCGCCGAAAAGAGCGCCAGCAGCAGCGCCCAGAAGACGAGCGAGCCGGTCTGCCCGGCCCACAGCCCCGTGGTCTTGTAGAAGAGGGAGAGCTCCCGGTTGGAGTACCCCGCGACGTACTGGTAGACGTACTCGTTGCGCAGGAACGACGCGATGATCGCCCCGCACGACACCAGCAGGCCGAAGACCGCGATGATGGTGCGCTCCGCGGACAGGACCAGGTCGCCGCGGCGGGTGTACCCGCCGACGAAAGCCGAGCCCATTCCCCAGATGCTTATCGCGAGCGCGACCCAGAGAGCGACTTCCCCGATCTGGGTCACGACTCGTACGCCTCCGCGCCCGCCTCGTACCGGGAGCCGCACTTGGTGAGCACCGTGCTCGCCTCGAAGGTACCCGTGGCCGCCATCTTACCCTCGATGACCACGTCGCGGCCCTCCTGGAAGGTGTCCGGGAGCGGGCCGTTGTAGTGCACCGGGAACTGCGTCTGCGCGTTCTCGATGTCCACGATGGTGAAGCGCAGGTCCAGCGACCGCTGGTCGAAGTGGACGCTGCCCGGAACCACCCGGCCGCCCACCTTCACGCCGACGTCGCTGTAGGTCGGGTCCTGCGTGGTTTTGGCGATGAGCTCGGTCGGCGTATGGTAGTACACCATCGAGTCCTTCATGCCGGTAAACATCAGATAACCCACCAGCGCCGCGACGGTGCCGCCGCCGACGAGGAACTTGCGTTGCTTCTTCACGATGGCCTCCGCGGGGGGACGGTACGGGAATGATCAAATATAAACCCGGGCCGGCGCCGGTGAAAGCCCACGGAGGGCCGTCAGCGGACCTGTCGGAGCAGCGCGGCAGCGGCCCCGACCCCGGCGAGATCCCATCCCGCATCCTTCAACGAAACCCTGGCTTTCGGGCTCCTCCGGTCGCGGAGCTCCTTCCAGGCCCCGGCGCCCACCCCCACCCCTGCTCCGATCCAGGCGCTGGCACCCGGCTCGACCCCCGCTGCGCGCGCGGCGCTCGCGCTGAGGCTCGTCACGACGAAAGACGCGAAGAAGTGCTTCGCCTTGTCCTCCCCGAACCAGCGGTCCCGCGGTTCCTCCTGCCGCGGCGCGGAGATGGAAAGGCAGAGACAGAGCAGCGGGGCCAAGGGGTTCATGATCGCTCCAGTGAGCCGAAGGTGTATACCCAGCCATGGCGGCGCAGCAGCTCCAGCGTGCGCACGACGGGGAGTCCCATGACCGCGAAGTAGTCGCCCTCGATAGATTCGACGATTGAGGAGCCGTAGCCCTGGATGCCGTACGCGCCAGCCTTGTCCATGGGCTCGCCGGTGGCGACGTACGCCTCGCACTCCGTCAGGTCGAGGGCTCGGAATCGGACACGTACGCGCTCGAGTGCCGATTCCACCCGTGATGCCAGAGCGACGGCGACGCCGGTGAAGACCTCGTGCTCGCGCCCCGACAGCCGCGCGAGCATTGCGACGGCATCCGGCTGATCGCGCGGCTTGCCGAGAACGTCGCCGTCGATCACGACGATCGTGTCAGAGCCGACGACCAGCGCGTCCGGCTCCCGGCGGCTGATGGCCTCCGCCTTTTCGCGCGCGAGTCGCTCCGCGTGCGCGTCCGGCCGCTCGTGTGGGAGGTAGCTCTCGTCGATGTGCGCGGGAGCGATCTCGAACGACAGCCCGAGCCGCTCGAGCAGCTCCGCCCGGCGTGGCGATTGGGAGGCGAGGATCAGCTTCGGGGTCTC
>JAHWJV010000417.1 GCA_019348265.1 Gemmatimonadota bacterium | reverse complement strand
TCCGATCTACGGCCGGAACGTCCCCGACGTGGACGTCAACATCGTGAAGCGGGCGCGCGAGAACGGCGAAGAGCCTCTCGCCCTGTCGCGGCGCATGAGCGACCAGGCCGACCGCGACCTCCATGCGCTCGGGTGCATGAAGCCTGAGTTCGAGCCCCGCGTGTCGACCAGCATCGACGACATCGTCGCGCGTATGCGCCGGCCGGCCACGGCCACGCGGCGGCCGCTCGACCCGCCCCGGGCGGGCGAGGACGCCTCAACGTCGCTCCGCTGGGGCGGCGGCGACGCGCCCGCCTCGACGTTCGGTCGCGAGGACTTCATCGGCGCGGTGGCCCAGGCCAAGGAGTACATCCTCTCGGGCGACGTCTTCCAGGTGGTGCTCTCGCAGCGCTTCGAGGCCCCTTTCAGCCTGCCGGCCTTCGCGCTCTACCGCTCCCTGCGCCGGGTCAACCCTGCGCCGTTCCTGTGCTACCTCGATTTCGAGGAGTTCCAGATCGTCTGCTCCTCGCCCGAGATCCTGGTGCGGGTGCGCGACGGCAAGGTCACGATCCGCCCCATCGCGGGCACCCGCCGCCGCGGCGCCGACGCGGCCGAGGACGAGCGGCTGGCCGCCAGCCTCCTGGCCGATCCCAAGGAGGTAGCCGAGCACCTGATGCTGCTGGACCTGGGGCGCAACGACGTGGGACGGGTGGCCCGCTGGGGAACGGTGAAGGTGCCGCAGCGCATGGCCATCGAAAAGTACTCGCACGTGCTGCACATGGTGTCCACCGTCGAAGGCGAGCTGCGCGAGGGGATGTCGGCCATGGACGTGTTCCGCGCGTCGTTTCCCGCGGGCACCGTCTCCGGCGCGCCCAAGGTGCGGGCGATGGAGATCATCGACGAGCTGGAGCCCGCCCGCCGGGGGCCCTACGCCGGCGCCGTCGGCTACTTCGCGTACGGCGGCCGCACGATGGACACCGCCATCGCCATCCGCACCGTGGTGGCCCAGGACGGCCGGGCGCACGTGCAGGCGGGAGCCGGGATCGTGGCGGATTCCGTCCCGGCGTCCGAATACGAGGAAACCCTCAACAAAGCGCGCGCGCTCCTGCGCGCCGTCCGGAGCCTGGAAGGGACGTAGGAGGCTATCGGCTATCGGCTATCGGCTATCGGCTATCGGTCCCCCGCTCCCGGAATCCTGGTGCGGGGGACGCTCGTTCAAGAGGCGGTCTGGGGCAAAGGGGCGTGCTGAGAACCGTTCCGACTGATAGCCGATAGCGGATAGCCGATAGCCCTTTCCCTGGTCCAACTCTTGCGCCCCGGACCCCCTATGGCAGACCGAAGCAAGTTCCCGAAAGAGCGGCGGACGGGGAACTCCGACCGCCGCAGCAACCGCGCGCCCGCTGGTACTCCGGCGGGTGATAAGCGCACGCGCTACGCCCTGTGGTACTGGGTCGTGGGCTTCGCCGCGCTGATCGCGATCCAGTACCTGGTTGGCCGGCAGGGCTCGGAGCAGATCGCCTACAGCGAGCTGAAGAATCGCATCGCTGCCGGCCAGGTCGAGCAGGTGCGGCTCTCGTCGACGACCGTCCAGGCCGTCCCGGTGGACTCGCTCACCGAGCGCACCGGCGTTAAGCTCTGGACGGCCGTGCGGGTGGAGGACGATACCCTCGTCCCGCTGCTCGAGCAGCGGAACATACCCTACGAAGGGACGCTCCAGGGTTGGCTCGCTCAGGCGCTCGGCTGGATCCTCCCGCTTGCGCTGCTTGCCGGCTTCTGGTTCTGGATGATGCGGCGGATGAATCCGACGCAGGGCGTTCTGACGGTAGGGAAGAGCCGCGCCCGCATAATCGGGGAAGAAGGTACGGGCGTGACCTTCGGCGACGTTGCCGGGGTGGACGAGGCGAAGCAGGAGCTGGTCGAGATCGTGGAGTACCTGAAGACCCCGGACAAGTTCGTGAAGCTGGGCGCGAAGATCCCCAAGGGTGTGCTGCTCGTCGGCCCGCCTGGAACGGGGAAGACGCTGCTCGCGCGGGCGGTGGCGGGCGAGGCCGGGGTGACCTTCTTCTCCATATCAGGCGCGGAGTTCGTGGAGATGTTCGTCGGTGTCGGCGCGGCGCGCGTGCGCGACCTGTTCGCGCAGGCCAAGGCGCAGGCGCCGTGCATCATCTTCATCGACGAGCTCGACGCCCTCGGTAAGGCGCGCGGCGCGGGCGGGATCATGGGCGGGCACGACGAGCGAGAGCAGACGCTCAACCAGCTACTCGTCGAGATGGACGGCTTCGATCCGCGGATCGGCGTCATCATCATGGCCGCGACCAACCGGCCCGAGATCCTGGACCCCGCGCTCCTGCGCCCCGGCCGCTTCGACCGACAGGTGCTCGTGGACCGGCCGGACCTGCACGGCCGGCTCGCGATCCTCAAGATCCACTCGGCGGACATTACTCTGGGCGACGACATCGATCTCGATCGGATCGCACGTCGGACGCCGGGATTCGTCGGAGCGGATCTCGCGAACCTGCTGAACGAGGCCGCGCTCCTCGCGGCCCGGCGGGACAAAGTCTCCGTCTCCATGCAGGAGATCGAGGACGCTGTCGATCGGATCGTTGCGGGGCTCGAGAAGAAGAACCGGCTGATCAACGACAAGGAGCGCCGCATCGTCGCCTATCACGAGGCGGGGCACGCG
The DNA here is from genome assembly GCA_019348265.1 of Gemmatimonadota bacterium. GTDB lineage: Bacteria > Gemmatimonadota > Gemmatimonadetes > Longimicrobiales > Longimicrobiaceae > JAHWJV01. The sequence continues at coordinate 935 of JAHWJV010000417.1, read as the reverse complement.
ATCGTGGCGGAGCGGGTTCCCACGGCGGACCCCGTCCACAAGATCTCGATCATCCCGCGCGGGGTCGCGGCGCTCGGCTACACTCAACAGCTCCCTACCGAAGACCGCTACCTGCTCACCAAGCAGGAGCTGATGGATCGCGTCGCGGTGCTGCTCGGGGGGCGTGTCGCTGAGGAGATCGTTTTCAACGAGATCTCGACCGGAGCGGGCAACGACCTCGAGCGCGTCACGGACCTCGCGCGCCGGATGGTGATGGAGTACGGGATGTCTCGCGAGCTGGGGCCCATCAACTATCGTGGGGCGTCCCGCGCGCAGTTTCTCAGCAACACCGATGGTGTCGCGGAGACGCGCAACTACTCCGAGGAGACCGCGCGCGAGATCGACAAGGAGGTGCTCGGCATCGTCACCGGCACGTACGAGCGGGTTCGCGGCATCCTGACGACCGATAGGGGGCTGCTGGAGCTGCTCGCGCAGCGCTTGCTCGAGACCGAGGTGGTCGACGAATCCGAGTTGCGCGAGATCATGGGGCTCCCGCCCCGCACCCGCGACCCCGATCCGAATCGGGTCGTGGAGACGCCGCCGGTGAAGCCCGCCGCCGCGGTCGGTCAGGACGCCGCGTCCGGATGAGATTCTAACCAGGAGGTAGGATGGAAAAGCACGAGAAGAGCCCGCAGACGGCGGCCGAGCAGGATGCACCCCAGCAGGAGCGCATGGTCACCCCCGAGGAAGAGGCGGGGATGGACCTGCAGAAGCTCAAGCAGCCGCCCCAGGCGGAGGGGCAGCGTGAGGTCGAGGATGACCAGATAGGAAACAGGGAATAGGAACAGGGAACAGGGGAGTAGCGGGATACTCGAACGCGGGGCCGCCATCACGCTGGATGGCGGCCCCCGCTCCGTCTTGCAGGCTGTTCCCTGTTCCCTGTCCCCTGTTCCCTA
>JAHWJV010000416.1 GCA_019348265.1 Gemmatimonadota bacterium | reverse complement strand
AGCGGGTGCGCAGATCGCACCTACCTCTGGTGACGGACCCGTGCGGGTCCGGAACGGGGACGCGGGATGGACGGCAGCGCGAACGATCAGATCGGGGCAGCGGACAACGTGGTGGCGTTCCCGCCGGGCAGTGCCGAGGCGGACATGGCGACGTCGGGGGTGGCGCGGCACCGGCGGCACCGCTTTCCGGGGCGGACGGAGTCGGTGCGGGCCCGGTACGACACCGAGGAGCTCGCGGCGGTGGCGGCGGAGACGAAGGAGGCGGCGGAGATGGCGGCGGAGCTGGTACGCGTCGACTACCAGGTGCTCCCCGGGGTGTACAGCGTGGCCGACGCGATCGCGCCCGGAGCGCCGCTGGTCCAGGACCCGTCTCTCCGTCCGGGTGATCCGCTGGCGAACACCAACGCGTTCCGCGAGCACCGCTACGGCTGGGGCGAGGTCGATACCGCCTACGCGGACCTGATCGTCGAGAACACCTACACCTTTCCGCTGATCAGCCACTTCGCTATCGAGCCGCACGGCTCCATGGCCGCGCCCGACGAGGACGGGGTGATGATCTGGAGCCCGGTCCAGCACCCATTCCTGCTGCAGAAGATCGCCGCGAAGGTGCTCGGGCTCCCGCTCTCCCGCGTCCGGGTGCAGGCCCCGGATCCCGGTGGCGCCTTCGGCGGCAAGCAGAACCCCAAGTACGAGCCGCTCGTCGCCTTCATCGCGCTGCGGACCGGCCGCCCGGCGCGGCTCATCCTGACGCTCGCGGAGAGCTTCCAGGCGTCCCGCCGCGCCTCCGCGCAGATGCGCATGCGCGTCGGCTTCCGCGCGGACGGCACCATCACCTTCCTCGACTTCGACAGCTACTATCTGATCGGCGCCTACGTGGATATCGCCGACCGGCTGGTGGGGAAGAGCAACTACCTCGCGGGTGGTCCGTACCGCATCCCCGCCGCGCGGGTGGTGGCGAGAGGTCTGCTCTCGCATACCACGCCCGCCATGGCGATGCGCGGCTTCGGCATTCCCCAGGTCACCTGGGCCCGCGAGTCGATCATGGACGAGGCCGCCAGGAAGCTCGGAATCGACCCGCTGGAGCTCAGGATCCGCAACCTGGCCTCCAAGGGCGAGGAGTTCCTCCCCGGAGAGACCGCCGCCGACGGCGATTGGCTGGAAACGGTGCGGAGGACGGCGGAGATGATCGGCTGGGGAACGCCACTTCCGCGCGGCCGCGGCCGCGGCATCGCTTTCGGCCTCAAGTCCGGCCCGACCACCGGACTCTCCTACGCGACCGTCCGCCTGCTCGCGGACGGGAGCGCCATCGTCTATTCCGGTACGTCGGACATGGGTCAGGGGGCGCGCACCATCTTCGCGCAGATCGCCGCAGAGGAGCTGGGAACGCCCTTCGACCGCGTGTCGGTGGTAATGGGGGACACTGGCCTGGTGCCGTACGACCAGCAGACTTCGGCGAGCCGGTCCTCGGTTCTTATGGGCACGGCGATCCAGCGTGCCTGTCGGCACATCAAGCAACAGATCCGCGCGATGACCGCCCGCGCGTATGGCGTGGACGAGGAATCGGTCTCTGTGGAACGCGGCGTCGTCCGCATCCCTGACCGCGAGCTCTCGGCCGTGGAGGTGCTGAAGGCGGGGCTAGGCCGGCTCGGCGGCGAGCTCATCGGCAACGGCGAGATGCGCGTCGACCCCGACCCGGATCACGGCCTCGGGGGAAAGGGCGTGTTCTTCGAGTTCAACTGCAACGCCACGGAAGTGGAGGTCGACCCGGACACGGGCGAGGTCGTCCTCACGCGGCACGTGACCGTCGGCGACGTCGGGCGCGCGCTGAACCCGCGACAGGTAGCGGCGCAGGACGAGGGCGCAACGATCATGGGGCTCGGCCACACTCTGATGGAAGAGATCATACTCGATGAGACCGGGCGCATCCGGAACATGGGCGCGACCGACTACCGCATTCTCACGAGCATGGATCTGCCGCTGGAGCTGCGCAGCGCGAGCATCGAGAACGGCGACGGCCCCGGGCCGTACGGGATCAAGGGAGTGAGCGAGGGTGGGCTGCTGGCCACGTCCCCCGCCGTCTCCGCGGCGATCACCGCCGCGACGGGCGTGGTATTCCGCGATCTGCCCCTGACGCCGGAGCGCATCTGGCGCGCGATGCGGGATCAGCGGGCGTCAGCGGCCGATCCCATCGAGACGTCGGTGATCGCCGCCGAATGAGCCGCAGCGACGGTCGAACCTCACGAGTACCGCGACCTGGATGATACGATCGCGCACGCTCCACATAGACGGCAACGAGGTGTCCTTCGAGTTGCGGCCTCCCGAGGCGATGGACGGAACCGCCGGTCAGGGCTCCGACCCGGGAACCGCCCTGCTCGCCGCCACGGCTAGGCGCGCGGGGCTCAGCCAGTGGTCCACCACGCTCCTCGCGCGGGCGGATACCGACCGCTCGATCGAGGAGCAGTTCTCGGACGAGGAGCTTACGCGACTGTACCGCGAGTCGCGGACGCATGAGATCGGCGGCCCGCTGGCCGCCGAAGACCGCGGCTTCGAGCCGAGCGGGCGTGAAGGCGAGGGAGACTCTTGAGCCGGATCACGAAGTTCAAGCTGGCAGCCATCGACATCGACGATACCCTGCTCGGCCCGGACCGGAAGGTCAGCGCTGCGAACGCGGCCCCAATCACCCGGCTCCGCGGGCGCGGAGTGCGCGTGGTCCTCGCGTCGGGGCGCAGCCACACCAACATGATCCGCTTCCATCACGCGCTGGAGCTCGGTGAGGGACCCGTCGTGTCGAACCACGGGGCGCTGGTGCGCGGCGCGACGGACGACTCGCTCTGGTTTCAGGAGCTCACTCCCGCCGGCCCCCTCGCCAGTGCCACCATCGAGGGGCTGAGCCGCGGGTTCTCGGTGGTGCACTACCGCCATGAAAACGTGTTCACGCAAGGACACTCCGAATGGACGGAGAAGCTCCAATCTCGAGCCGTGGTGCCCTTCATCGTCGTTCCTGACCTGCTCTGGACGCGCGGCGAGGGCGTGTTGAAGGCGATGTGGCTCGACGAGCCTGAGGTGATCTCGAGGTTGGCCGCGGAGATCAAGGCCAGTTATGCCGGCCAGGTCTGCGTGACGGAGACGGAGCCCGGGCAGCTCGAGTTCACCTCGCCGACCGTGAACAAGGCGATCGCCCTGGCTCATGTAGCGGAACGTCTCGGCGTGGCTCGCGAGGAGGTGCTCGCGTTCGGCGATGGTAACAACGACGCGCCGATGCTCGAGTGGGCGGGGTTCGGCGTGGCGATGAGCCACGCCAGCGCGGCCGCGCAGGCAGCCGCGGATGTGATCACGCCGGAGGGCGACCCGGAGACCTCGCTCGCCCGCGCGATCGAGCTGGTGCTCGCGGCACGCTTCGACAACCGCCCCGCCTGATACGCGCCCGCTGGCGGGCGGAAAGACGAAGGTCCCGCACCGCACCGCGGTTCCGGGACCTTCTTCAGCTAGCTTCGGTGGAGTACGGATTCGGGGAGCGCGAACGCCACGTAGCCGGGGACCGCGGGCGCTGCCGTCTGGCCCTGGGCGGCGCCGGCTCCTGGCGGCGCCCCCGCCCCC
>JAHWJV010000415.1 GCA_019348265.1 Gemmatimonadota bacterium | reverse complement strand
AGGTCACGCCGGACACCTCCGTCGCGCGGGTGGTGGGGGAGTGGCAGGCCCGCGTGCGCTCCCAGTCCCAACGCACGGTTGCGGCACTGGCGGCGGAGCTTCCGGTCACCGACAACAAGCGCGGCGAGTACCCGCTGGGGAACCTGATCGCGGACGCGCAGCGGGCCGCGACCGGCACTCAGGTGGCGATGATGAACAACGGCGGGATCAGGGTAGAGCTTCTCGCCGGCCCTCTGCGATACGCGGACCTGTTTCGACTCCAGCCGTTCGGGAACACCCTCGTCACCGTGCAGCTCACGGGAGACCAGCTGCTCCGGGCTTTGGAGAACGGGCTCGCGGGGAACGAGCCGAACGTTCACGTGAGCGGCATACGGGTGCGCTACAGACCGTCGGCCGCAGCGGGGAGACGAGTGCTCGAAGCGGTGCTGGACGACGGCACGCGAGTGACTCCGACGGGGATGTATTCGGTCACGGTCAACAACTTCATGCACGAGGGCGGGAGCGGCTATACGATGCTCCGCGAGGGAGCCAACCCGGTGATGACCGGGATCGTGGACCTGGACGCGCTGGTCGCGCACGCGCGGACGCTGGGCCAGCCGGCGCGGATTCCGGCCGCTCCGCGCATCGTGCCGGAGGGGTGACATGGCGCATCGGAATGCCCGCCGCACCAGCTTCAGCGAGGGCCTGCGGTGATCCCGCTCAGAGATGAGAATCCGACGGAGCTCACGCCGTTCGTGACGGTGCTCCTGATCGCGCTCAACCTGGTCGCCTGGTTCATGCTGCAGGGCGCAGGAATGCCCGAGCAGCTAGAGGCCTCGGTGTGGGCCTTCGGAACGATTCCCTGTGAGGTGACCGCCGCGTGCGCGACGGAGGGGCTCGGGCGGGGGGGCGTGCTCACGTCGATGTTCATGCACGGCGGGTGGGGTCACCTGCTGGGGAACATGGTATTCTTCTGGGTCTTCGGGAACAACATCGAGGATTCGATGGGGCACCTCCGATACCTCGTCTTCTATCTGATCTGCGGCGTCGCAGCGGCGCTCGCGCACATCTATGTGAGCCCGCTGAGCCCGATCCCGGCGGTGGGCGCGAGCGGCGCGATCAGCGGCATCATGGGTGCCTACATCCTGCTCTACCCTCGCGTGCAGGTGCAGACCTTCTTTCCGCCCTTCTTCTTCTTCCACATCCCGGCTTTCCTCTTCCTCGGCTACTGGTTCTTCATCCAGCTCAGCATGGGCGTGACGACGGTCGGTCCGGGGGCGGGCGAGCAGGGCGGAGTGGCGGTTTGGGCGCACGTCGGCGGCTTCGTGGCCGGCGCGGTTCTGATTCGACCGTTCATGAAGCGGGCGCTGGTGAACGCGAAACGGCGGGGGGTGAAGCTGCCGCCGTCGGAGGTGGCGCGGCTGGAGTGGTGATCCTATCATAGAGCCTCGTCCCTGCACGACACTTCGCTCCCGCAGCCATCAACCCCCTTCAGACCGGAGTGGGCATGACCCGACGGACCAAGCGCGTCTCTCGCCTCATGCCGCTGTGGATCGCAGCGGCTCTTTTGTTAGGAGCCGGGGTGTTCGCGAGCAATGCGCAGGCGCCGGTAGACCCCTTGGGGATTCCTTCGGCGCAGGATTCGGCCAGTCCCAGCGGCATCAGCGAAGCGATACGGCAGCCACAGGCCGGAGTAGCGACCGCGCCGGTCAACACCATCGCCCAGCAGGCGGCGAGATTGGCCCGGGAGGAGGCGCGCGGCGGAACCCTGGCGCAGCGGGCAGTCAGCCTGCTGGGCCTTTTCGTGTTCATCGGGATGGCCTGGTTGATGAGCGTGAACCGGCGCGCCGTGAACTGGGCCACGGTCGCGTGGGGCGTTGGGCTGCAGTTCGTCTTCGCGACCATCGTGCTCCTGACCACGCCCGGCAGGTGGTTCTTCGAGGCGCTGAACCGTCTGTTCACCTCGCTGCTCGGCTACACGACGGAGGGCGCACGCTTCATCTTCGGCAACCTGGTGCTGAACAACGTGCCGATCGGCAGCGGCGAGGGGCCCATGGCTCCCCTCACCACCACCACGGGGTGGGCGAACACGGGCGCGTCCTTCGCGTTCAACGTGCTCCCCACGATCATCTTCTTCTCGAGCCTGATGACCCTGCTGTACTACTTCGGGGTGATGCAGTTGCTCGTGAAGGGGTTCGCGTGGGTGATGCAGCGGACGATGAAAACCTCGGGGGCGGAGAGCCTGAGCGCCGCCGGAAACATCTTCATGGGGCAGACGGAGGCGCCACTACTCGTGAAGCCCTTCGTGCGCACGATGACGAACAGCGAGCTTCATTCGGTGATGACCGGAGGTTTCTCCACCGTCGCTGGAGGCGTGCTGGCCGCATTCGTGGGGATGCTGGCGGTATTCTTCCCCGATATCGCGGGGCACCTGATCGCGGCTTCCGTGATGTCGGCGCCGGCGGCTCTCGCGGTCTCCAAGCTGATGTATCCAGAGACCGAGGAGCCGGTCACGCGCGGCGAGATGAAGATCCAGCTCGAGAAAGTGGATGCGAACGCCATCGACGCGGCCGCGCGCGGGGCGAGCGAAGGTCTGGGTCTCGCCCTCAACGTAGCAGCCATGCTCCTCGCGTTCATCGCCCTGCTGGCACTGCTGAACGGCGTGCTGAGGTGGGCCGGCGGGCTGGTGGGATACGAAACATTGAGCATCCAGCAGCTGCTCGGGTACCTCGGCGCGCCGCTCGCGTGGCTCATGGGGACTCCCTGGAAGGACGCTCTAGACGTAGGCGTGCTGATCGGTGAGAAGACCGCGCTCAACGAGTTCGTCGCTTATCTGCATCTCGCCGACATGCTACAGAGTGGAACGGAGCTGTCGGCGCGCTCGGTGGTCATCGCCACATATGCCCTCTGCGGCTTCGCGAATTTCAGCAGCATCGCGATCCAGATCGGCGGAATCGGCGGGTTGGCTCCGGAGCGGCGTGGGGATCTGAGCCGTTTAGGACTACGAGCGATGATCGCGGGGACGCTCGCGTCCTTCATGACCGCCGCCGTGGTCGGGGTGCTGCTTTGACGAAGCCGACCCGGTCCTCGCTGGAGCGTAGCTTTCTGGAGCGGCTGCCCAAAGCGGAGCTGCACGTCCACCTGGACGGATCGCTGCGCCCGGAGACGCTGCTGGAGCTGGCGACGGAATACGGAAAGCCGATGCCGCACGGCGACCCGGGCTCGCTGCGCGAGTACATGCACGTGACGGACGCGCGCAACCTGGTCGACTACCTCGCGCGCTTCGAGATCACGCTCTCGGTGATGCAGACCGCGGACTCGCTGGAGCGCATCGCCTATGAGCTGGCCGAGGATCTGGCGGCCGAGAACGTGCGCTACGCCGAAATCCGCTACTCGCCGATTCTGAACATCCGCGAGGGCCTTCCCCTTACGGAGGCCGTCGAGGCGCCACTGCGCGGGCTCGCGCGCGCCGAGAAGGACTTCGGCATCCGAACCGCACTTATCATCTGCGGCATCCGCAACATGGAGCCGGAGACCTCGCGGGACCTCGCCGACCTGACCGTCGCATACAAGCACCGCGGCGTCGTGGCCTTCGATCTGGCGGGCGCCGAGTACAACTACCCGG
>JAHWJV010000414.1 GCA_019348265.1 Gemmatimonadota bacterium | reverse complement strand
ATGGAGCGATGCTGGACGTCCCCAGGACCAAGCGGCTCCTCTCCGACGTGTTCGTCTTCCGCGACCTCGTCGACCGCGCTCACTGGACCGACGACGCCACCCGCGGGATCCCGACCTACTACGCCTACACCTGGGTCTCCCTCGCCGTCGCCGAGCAGGCGCTGGGGAACAACGCCGCGGCCGAGCAGGCGGTGCAGCAGTACGAGAAGTGGATGGCGATGGCGGTGAGGTAGGCTATCAGCCATCAGCTATCAGTCCCCCGATCCTAAGCGTAGGGTCGGGGACTGACAGCTGATAGAAGGCTGTTGAAGAAGTCTCGTCAGCCCCGGATTGTCATCGTGAGCGCAGCGAACGATCCCGGCGCGGCGCCGGGTTTGAGTGGGGTCCTTCGGTCGTGCCTCCCTCAGGATGACAGGGCGAGCGGCGCGGCAAGAATGAAGTCTCTTTTTTAACCGCCCTCCAGCGGTTTACTTTTTTCGGCGCTTGCCGAGACTCCCAGTTTGTGACCGCGTCAGAGCGGCCCGGGTTGCCCCACGGTGGGCCGCGGGTTTACCTTCGAGGGACCATCCACGCCAGTCCCCGCCCGTACGCCTCCTCAATGCATGTACATCGCGCCATGAAACGCCACCTCCTTGCGCTCGCCTGTGGGCTCGCCTTGGCCGCGCCGATCGCGGCACAGCAAACGCCCGATGATTCGACTGCCGTGCACCAGGTCCGCCCCGGCGACACGCTCTGGGATCTCGCGCGGCAGTATCTGGAGAACCCTTATCTCTGGCCGGAGATCTACCAGCTGAATCGGGACGTGATCGCGAACCCGAACTGGATCTATCCCACCGAGCGCATCCGCATTCCCGGCCAGGCGGCACAGCCCGGCCCGGAGGCGGAGGTCCGCGATGCGACGCTGGTGCCCCGCACGGTGTTCTTCCCGGCGGCCGAGGTCGAGCCGGGCGACCGTGTGGAGGCGATGGAGATGGCGAGGCGTACCGCCGTGACCGTGGGAGATTTCTACCGCGCGGGGCAGCTCGTGCGCGATGGGGAGATCTCGCCGATCGGTCAGCTCGCGGAGGTGGTATCGCCGACGGTCGTTCCGCTGGAGACGCCCCGCGCGATCCAGCTGTACGACCGCGTGTTCATGAAGCTGTCAACGACCAACCGGGTGATCGAGGGGGATCGCCTGCAGCTGATCCGTCGGGAACGGGCCGTGGGCGAGTACGGGCGAATTCACATCTCCAGCGGCCTCGCGACCGTCGTGTCCATTCAGGGCGAAATCGCGACCGTGGTGATCGACGCGATGCATTCGGACGTGCGGCCTGGCGACTGGGCGGTCCCGGTGACATCCTTCCCGCTCGCACTGGGTGTAGAGCCGCAGCCGGCGGACGGCCTCGCCGGCCGCATCGTGGCGTTCGAGAGCCCGCACGCGGTGCATGCGGTCGAGGATGTCGCGTTCGTGGACCTTGGGCGCGAATCCGGTGTCAAAGAGGGCGACGAGTTCGTCGCGGTGCTGCCGAGCGCGCCGGCATCGTGGGGAACGCGTCCCGAGATCCCGATCGCGCGACTGCAGGTCGTACGCGTGAGCCGCCTCACCGCGGCGGTACGCGTGGTGGAGATGGAGCACCCGGCGCTCGTACCGGGGCTACCCGTTCGATTGGTCGCCAGGATGCCCTGATGGCGCAAACCGACCGCTGGTCGTTTCGACCCTCCGACGCCCTTCCGATGCAAGGAGGGGCGTCAGCGCGTTTACCCTCGCTGAACACGCCATGACCGGCTGGCTCCACCCGGCCGCGCTCGTCCTCTACGCGATCGCGGCGGTGCTGATGGCGGTGTCCTTCGCGCGGAACGACCGACGCCTTCCGGTGGTCGCCTCCGGATCGCTCGGCCTCGGCCTGCTGCTGCACGGGTGGGCGCTCTTCGCCTTCACCAGCGTGTGGAACGAGCTCCCTCTGGTCGGGCTGGGTCCCTTCCTCTCCACGCTCGCCTTCCTGATCGCCGTGGGGACGCTGATCGCCTCCACGCTCGGGCACGCGCTCACCGTCGGACTGGTGCTCATCCCGGTGATCGTCGTGCTGGTCGGCGTCGCGGCCGGTGTAGGCGTCGCGCCCGCGGGCGACCCGCAGGCGTTCCAGGGCATCTGGTTCGTCGTGCACGTGCTTTTCGCGCTCGTCGGCTACGTCGGCCTCACGGTCGCGTTCGCCGCCGGGCTCATGTACCTGTTGCAGTTCAGGGAGTTGAAGAGCAAGCACTTCGGTGCGATCTTTCGGTTCTTCCCGCCCCTGGAAACGCTGGACCGGTTGGGCCGGCTCGGCCTGATCGTGGGTTTCCCCTTCCTGACGCTCGCGCTGCTCGCGGGCTGGGCGTGGACGGCGAGGTTCCAGGGGGTCACGGCGCCGGAGATGTCGAAGCTGGCGTGGGCGATCGTCTCCTGGTTCGTGTTCGTCGGCGCGTTCGCCGCTCGGCTGGGCGGGGGCCGGCGTGGGCACCGCGGCGCGGTGGCGAGCGTGCTCGGGTTCCTCGTGGTGGTGATCGTCTACCTGGTGGTGCGGGTGCAGTCGTCGAACGGCGGGGCGTTCCTGTGAGCTCGCTCTACCCGGTGCTGCTCGATCTGCGCGGCGCGCGGGTACTCGTCGTGGGCGGCGGTGCCGTGGCGTCGCGCAAGGTAGACACGCTGGTCGAGTCGGGCGGACGGCCCGAGATCGTGGCGCCGGATCTCGCCGCGCCCCTCGCGGTGACGGTGGAGCGCCTCGGCCTCTCCTGGGCCGCGCGGCCGTACGCGACCGGGGACTCGCGCGGGCGCCAGCTGGTGGTCGCGGCGACGCACCGGCGGGACGTCAACGCGCTCGTCGCGCGCGAGGCGCGGGAGCACGGCGCCTGGGTGAACGTCGCGGACGATCCCGAGGCTTCCACCTTCCACGTGCCCGCGGCGATCCGCGAGGGCGATGTGACGGTCGCGGTCTCGACCGGCGGCGCATCGCCGCTGCTCGCGGGGCGCCTGCGGGAGCGGATTGCCGACATCGTCACGCCAGGGCTCGCCCGGAGCATCGAGCGGCTACGCGCCGCGCGGTCGGAGGTGCAGGCGCGCTGGCCGCCCCCGTGCCGGGCTAGCCGGCGCCGGCGTCAGGTGCCGGTCGACCCGAAGCCGCCGAGGCCACGGTCGGAGGGGGTCAGCGCCTCGACCGGGCGGAACGTGCAGCGCTCGACCCGCTGCACGACGAGCTGCGCGATCCGGTGGCCACGGCGCAGGCTGACCTGCTGCTCGCGGTCGTGGTTGACGAGCAGGACCTTGATCTCGCCGCGGTAGCCGGCGTCGACCGTGCCGGGGCTGTTGACGATGCCCACCCCGTGGCGGGCGGCGAGGCCGGACCTCGGGTGGACGAACGCGGCGTACCCGTCGGGCAGCGCGAGGGCGATCCCGGTGCGCAGCAGCACCCGCTCCCCCGGCGCGACCGTGGCGTCCTCGGTGGTCACGAGGTCGCAGCCGGCGTCGCCCGGGTGCGCGTAGACGGGCAGCGGCACCTCCGGGTCGAGCCGGCGCACGCGCACCTCGAGCACCGGTCGGGCCCTCCTCGGTCGTCGCGGTGGCCCGGTCGGGGCCGTGCACGACCGTACCCGCGCGCCG
>JAHWJV010000413.1 GCA_019348265.1 Gemmatimonadota bacterium | reverse complement strand
CCGATCTCTGCCCCGGGTCTGGGATGATCGCTCTCCGGGTGCGGGTGGGAACGTGTTTTGCCCGCCGGGTGCCAGCGCGGTATCATTGCGCGCATCCGTGGCGCGCGATGACGCGTGCATCCATCTTGCAGCCTGGCAGCGCGAACGTCTGCCCGACCGCGGGCTCGGTCCCCCATCACCCTTAACAGGAGGCGCGCGTACCGTGCCGAACCGAGTGAAATCCCGGCGCAAGCAGCTGGCCCTCTTCGCGCTGAACTTTTTCAAGCATCCCAGGATGCTGGGCTCCATCATTCCCAGCTCTCGGTTCCTCATCGAGCGCGTGCTGCGTCAGGTCGATTGGAAGCGGGCACGGGTAATCGTGGAGTACGGCCCCGGCGTGGGCACCTTCACGAGCGAGATCCTTCGCCGCATGCGGCCGGACGGCCTCCTGGTCGTCCTGGAGACCAACCCTGAGTTCGTGGAGTTCCTCCGCGAGTCGATCCCCGACAGCCGCCTCCGCGTGGTGCACGGCTCCGCCGCCGAGGTGGGCCAGGTCCTCGCCAGGGAGGGGGAGCTGCACGCGGACTACGTCATCTCCGGTATCCCGTTCACCACCCTGCCGAACGACGTGCGGCAGGAGGTCCTGCGCCAGACCCACAACGTGCTCAAGCCGGACGGCGTCTTCCTCGTCTACCAGTTCTCGCCGAAAGTCCTCGGTTACCTGCAGCCCTTCTTCCGGGTCACCCGCGGCTTCGAGCCCTGGAACATCCTCCCGGCGCAGCTGTTCTATTGCAGGCCGTAGAAGGTCGTCAGTCGTAAGCCCGAAGTCATCAATCCCCCGCGCCACGAAGATGGGAGCGGGGGACTGATGACTTAAAGACTGGAGACTGTAGACTGTGGAGACTGTAGACCCTACGCCGCATCCGCCCCCGGGAACCTCTCCGCGTACTTCGAGATCCATTCGCGCGCGGCGGCGGCGGGGGTGAGCTTGCGGCCCTCGCGCACCAGTACGTCCCGCTTGTACTGTTCGATGTGGCAAACCTGCTCCACCATGCGCGCCTTGAAGGCGTCGGAAGACGCGAGGAAACGCACGCCTATCTCATAGCGCTCGGCGAGGCAGCGGCACCAGACTACGACGCCGCGCGTTTGGAAGGGCGGGCTCACCGTCGGAATCGTGAGATCGATGACCGAGCCAGGGGGCGGGCAGTGCTCCGCCACGAACGCCAGGCCGCCGAAGCTCACGTCGTGGGCCTGCCCGTACTCCGACATCGGTAGCCCGTCCGCCGACGAAAACTCAATGGGAATGTCCGCCGGGTGGCGGATGAATTTGCGATGGTCGACCGTCATCGTCCGAGTTCCTTCCCGCGAAAAGGTTCGCGCGCCGGTAAGCGAGAAGCATGCCCCCTCGCGCCGCGAATCGAGTGCGGGTTGTGCCCGATCGGGCCGCCCTTCCCCAATCCGGAGACGCGAAATGCTGGTGATCATCAAGGACGACTACCAAGCCGTCAGCAAGGAAGCCGCGCAACTCGTGGCCAATCGGCTGCTCACGAAACCCAACCTCGTGCTCGGCCTCGCCACCGGATCCACTCCCATCGGTCTTTACCAGGAGCTCATCCGCCGCTGCCGTCAGGACGGCCTCGACCTCACCAAGATCACCTCCTTCAACCTCGATGAGTACGTCGGTGTTCCACCGGACCACCCCCACAGCTATCATCGCTTCATGCGCGAGCAGCTCTTCGACCACATGAACCTCGACCCGCGGCACGTTCACATCCCGAACGGGATGGCTATGGATATCGAGGCGCACTGCGAGTGGTACGAGGAGCAGATCCAGCGGGCGGGAGGGGTAGACCTGCAGGTGCTGGGGGTCGGCGCGAACGGACACATCGCCTTCAACGAGCCCGGCTCCTCGCTCGGGTCCCGCACACGCGTCAAGACCCTCTCCCACAAGACGCGCGAGGACAACGCCCGCTTCTTCGCCTCCATGGACGAGGTCCCGCGCTACGCGATCACCATGGGGATCGGCACGATCATGGAGGCGCGCGAGCTTCTCATGCTGGTAACCGGCGAATCCAAGGCGGCCGCCCTGCGCGATGCCGTAGAGGGGCCGCTCACCGCGATGGTCCCAGCTTCCATGATCCAGATGCACCGGAAGGCCTACGTCATCGTCGACCGCGCCGCCGCGAGCCTCCTGCAGGGGGAGCACTCCGCTTCCATCTCGGAGGCCTCTCTGACGCGGCGCCGGCTCTGAATGGCGTCGGTGAACGACCGCTCATGAAATCGATGCGAGAAGGGAGCCTCCCACGGGCTGCCTTCTCGTCGTTAGATCGCCGGCACCCGGACCGAGTCGTGCTTCGTCTGCGCCGGCCGCTCGTCGCCAGGCGAGGCGGGTCGTGCCTGCGCTGAGGCCTGGGTGGCGAATGCGGGGTGCTCCGCACCGGGCCGGGCGAGGGTCGCCGCCGGCGCCCATGCAACGGCAAGGGCGATCACGCCGAGAAGGAGTCGGGGAGTCGAGACTTTCGCGTTCATTGTCGGGTGTGGAAGTTTTCCGTCCAGCGGCGGGTATTCCCTCGCCATGCGGGAGACTACGGGGGCGAAGGGAGGAAAGTTTCGGCCGGCGGGGTGAGGGGCTAAAGCAGGAGCGTCTCGACGCGGTGAGCGTGGACCATTCCCTCGCAGGGCGACCAGGCGAAAGCGGTAAACCGTCCGCCCTGCGAGGCGACGAGCGCGAGCGCGTCCGGCTGGTCGTGCACGAACTGGGCGGCGGAAAGGTGGCGGGTTCCTCCGATCTGCGTCGGATGGAGCTCGGTGGCGTCGGAGCCGACGACGGGTTCCGTTACGACGACCTTCTCGACCGGCATGCTGCCGTCGGCGCGGCCGATCTTGGCGCCGAACGCCAGCAGGTAGAACTGGTCGCTGATGACCGCGGCTCCGTCTACCGCGGTGAGGCCTGCGATGGCGTCGACGGTGCGACGCACCGCGTCCTGCCAGGGCCGGACGGTGTCCTCCGCCGGATCATGGCGCATCAGCTTGGCCAGCTCACCGTACGGGGGGACGACCGGGTACGGGATCGGGTGGACGATGGATTCGCGCCAGGCGTCGCTTCCATGAGGCACCACGAGCAGCGAGCCGCCGCGGCGGCCGCCGCCCGGCGTGCCGCGCACGGCGCCGACGCCCATCGACGAGAATCGCGACGAGAGGATCGCGTGGCGGTGGATCGGGCGGCGCATCCACACGCGGACGATGAAGCGCGGGGAGGCGAAGTTGCGCCCGCGGCCGCCGCCGACGCGCTCGAACGACGCACCGATGAGGTCGCGCTGCTCATCTCGACCGAGATGGGCACGCCGCTGTCGTTCAGTCAGGCGGTGCAGGTCGGCAACCCGGTGCGCGTCCTGCGGTCGGGTGTACTGGCGGGGTGCCCACGCCGGGCGCATCGACGAGCTGATCGGTGCCACCCGGGAAGCGGAGGCTGACCTTGGCCCCGGGGGGCCACGGGTCGGCCCCGGCGTGACACCCGCACCGGTAGACAGGAGCGACCGTCCCGCCGCCGATCCGCCTGCGAGGCCCACGTGTATCCCGGGAGCCCTTCGGGGCGTGGGACTCCCCGTACCAGGAGTCCCGGGGACGGCACGGTGGCCGGCGGGCTGGGCTCGCCGG
>JAHWJV010000412.1 GCA_019348265.1 Gemmatimonadota bacterium | reverse complement strand
ATGGCAGCGAACCCACTCATCGCCTCCGCCATGGTGGCGAACCCCGGGCGGTCCTTGTAGGGCCCGTCCTGACCGAACGCCGTGACCCGGGTGATCACCAGGCGAGGGTTGCGGGCCAGGAGCACGTCGGGCCCGAGGCCGAGCGCCTCGAGCTTTCCCGGTCGCATGTTCTCGACGACGACGTTCGACCGCTCGACGAGGCGGAGCAGCGTCTCGCGGCCCTCATCGCCGGTGAGGTCGAGCTCGATGCAGCGCTTGCCGCGGTTGGCGACCTTCCAGAACAGCGTCTGCCCGTCCTGCGGATCGCGCCACCCTACGTTGCGAGCGCTGTCACCGACACCCGGACGCTCCACCTTGATGACGTCTGCGCCGAAGTCTGCGAGGTACCGGGCGCAGCCCGGACCGGCGAAGACCGTGGACAGATCGAGCACCCGCAGGTCCGACAGAGGGGCCATCGGGTGACGTTACCGGCCGGCGGGCGGCGGGTAGCAGGACACCGATGGGCGATCGAGCACGCGATCGCTCCGTTCGAGGCCGGGAGGAGACGACCATGGCGTCGAAGCTGGCCCCTTGCGAACCCGGACAGGACCGGTTCGATGCCGTCGTCGTCGACGAGGCGCAGGACTTCGGCGAACTGTGGTGGCCCTCGTTGCTGGCCTGCTGCGCGACCCTCAGCAGGGCGGCCTGTTCGTCTTCCTCGAGAACACCCTCGTGCAGGCGATCGGCGCGGGCTACATCCCTTCGGCCATCATGAACAGCAACCAGGTCGGCATCGTCCGCGCCATCCTGGTGGGCGCCGGACTCATGGCACTCATGATCTTCCGGCCACAAGGCCCGATCGGCGACAAGAAGGAGCTGCAGCTCGATGCCCGCCGCTGAGAACCCCTCGTCGGGGTCGATCCCGGTCGACCAGGTCGGCGACCAGCACGGCCGTCGCCGCGGCGGAGACGTCGATGAGGTGCAGCCCGCCGTACCGCGTGTTGCTGGCGTGGTGGTCCACGACGAGGCAGCACTGCGACGCGTGGACCCGGTCGGCCAGCGACCCGAGCCGGTCGGCGCTGCCGGTGTCGAAGGTGACGAACAGCCGCGGCGCCGTCGGGAACTGCCCCGGCGGCACGAGCAGGTCGACCGCCGGCAGGAACGAGTACGCCTCCGGCACCTGGAACGGCTCGCCGCCCCAGGAGGCGACGACGTGCTTGCCGAGCGAGCGCAGCGCGGCACCCAGCGCGAGCATCGAGCCGAGCGCGTCACCGTCGGGGCCGACGTGGCAGGCCAGCGCCACCTCGTCCGCCTCGCGCAGCGCCTCGACGGCGGCGCTCCCCGCGGTGCCGCCCGCCGTCCCGCCGGTGGTCGCCGTGATGCCGGCGAGCCGGTCGGTCATCGCCACGCCGCGGAAGCCGAGGCGCTCGCGCAGCTCGCCAGCCACGTGGCGCAGAACAGCGACCTGCACGGCGTGCTCGACCGCGTTGCAGCCACGGCCCTGGACCTGGTCCCCGCTGAAGCGGCGGTCGTCCTGCTGAAGCACGAGTCCAGGCAGATGCTCCAGGTGTCTGCGACCGCGGGAAAGCCGCTGGCCCAGGACGGCGATCTGATCCCCCTCGACCACGGCGTACCCGGACAGATCGCGCGAAGCGGCCAGCCGCGTGTCTGCCGCTCCCTCGTCGGCGAGCAGGGCGCCTTCGCCCCCTTCGATGAGGAGCGCGGCATCCGGGACGCGCTTCTGGTTCCGCTCTCCGCGGCGGGCAAGACCTACGGCGTGCTCGGGGTGCTGAACCGCGCCCGCGGATCCGACGACTCCGCCTGCGTCGAAGCGCTCCAGAAGGTCGCCAACCAGGCGGCCGCGATCGAGGCGATGCGCTCGGTCGGACCGCTCCGGCAGCGGCTCTCGGACGGCTCGCTGATCGCGGAGGTAGGCCGCGCCGTTACCGGCACATTGGGGCTCGACGAGGTCCTGCCCGTAGTGGTCCGCGCGGCGGAGATGCTGATGAGCGCCAAGTGCGCCGCCGTCGCCCTGCTGAGCGACGATTCGCGTACCCTGGAGCTAGCGGCTACCTCTGGAAGCCTGCTCACCAAGCAGGGGGACACCTTTCCCGTGCAGGGCAGCCTGACCGGCTGGGTGGTCCAGCGCGGAGAGGCGGTCGTCTCCTCGGGAATCGGCCAGGACGAGCGCTGCGACCTCGCGGAGTCGAAGCTCGGGGCGGGTGTCATCATCCCTATCGAGTCCGGCACGAGGGTCCACGGGGCCCTTCTGGCCGCGCGGTCGGTCGGCGCTCCGGTGCCGTCCGATGGAGACGAGGACGCGCTCCGCAAGCTAGCCGCGTACGCCGCGATAGCCATCGAAAACGCGCGGCTCTACCGGGAGCAGACGGAGCTGAGCCAGAAGCTCCGCGCCAAGACGGACGAGCTGGAACGCGCCTACGCGGACCTCAGCGACAGCCAACAGCGGCTGCTCGTCTCGGAGAAGATGGCGGCCCTCGGCCGCGTTACCGCCGGCCTCGCGCACGAGATCAACTCGCCGCTCGGCGGGATCCTGAACTGCCTCCAGATGGCGCAGACGTACGTGGGGGAGTACCGCTCCTCCATCAACGACCCCGACGTGAAGCCGCAGGACCACGAGGCGATCGCCACCGACCTCACGGAAGCGCTCGACCTCGCGGAGCAGTCGACGCGCAAGGTCGCCCAGTTCGTCCGCACCATCAAAGGTCAGACCCGGACCGGTGAGGACGACGTGCGCACCGAGCTCGAGGCGGCCGACGAGATCGATGGCGTGCTCGCGGTGCTCCAGCACGAGATCCGCAGCCGGAACGTCACCCTGAAGACGGACGTCGCGCGGGGCGTGCCCTTGCTGGGCGACCCGGGCAAGTTCAGCCTCGTCGTCCAGAACCTTCTGAAGAACGCGATCGACGCGTACGAGGGTGCGGAGGGCCAGGTGCGGATCAGCTGGTCCGCCGCGGGCCCCGACAAGGCCATCCTGGAGGTGCAGGACTACGGCTGCGGCATCCCCGAAGAGATTCGCGGTCGGATCTTCGACTATCTCTTCACGACCAAGGACATCGGTGAGGGCACCGGGCTGGGCCTTTCCACCGTGCACAGCATCGTCACCTCACACTTCCTGGGCGAGGTCGACTTCGAGTCCGCTGAAGGCGCAGGTACCAAGTTCGTCGTGACCTTCCCCATTTCCAATGTGAAGGACTGACCATGGCGCGGAAATACAGCAACGCCGGCCGCTCGTCGGGCTATACGGTCCTGGTGATCGATGACAGCCACGAGATCCTGGAGTCCACCCGACGGCTGCTCGAGGCGGAGGGTCACACGGTCCTCACCGCCGTAAACGGGCGCGAGGGACTGGAGACCCTCGAGCGCCAGCGAGTGCACCTCATCCTGTGCGACTACTTCATGCCGGAGATGACCGGCGAAGAGGTCGTCCGGAAGGTCCGCGAGCGGAACCGCCTGGTCCAGATCATCCTGGTCACCGGCTACTCGGGCGAGAAGCCTGCCCGCGTCATGATGCGTGAGCTCGACATCCAGGGCTACCACGATAAGGGCCAGGGCGCCGATCTCCTCCTCCTCTGGGTCGACGCGGCGCTGAAGTCCTACCGCCACGTCCTCGGGATGGAGAAGCACCGTACCGGCCTGCGCTTCAT
>JAHWJV010000411.1 GCA_019348265.1 Gemmatimonadota bacterium | reverse complement strand
CCAGGGCGCGCGACTGCGTCCTCTGCCACTGGGCGTGACCGTTGGCGGCAAGAACATCGCCGGGGCGTGTGCGCAGTCCATTGGTGACGCCGTGACCTTCTTCGACGACCTCGAGCTCAACGACCGCGAGCGGATGATCGCGGAGCGGATCCTCAAGGAGATCCGCGCGCGGCTGCACTTCCTACTTGACGTCGGTCTGGATTACCTGACGCTGGACCGTGCGGCGGCCACCCTCGCCGGCGGCGAGGCGCAGCGGATCCGGCTCGCGACGCAGATCGGCTCCCGACTGGTGGGAGTGCTCTACATCCTGGACGAACCGTCGATCGGGCTGCACCAGCGCGACAACCGCCGGCTCATCGAGACGCTCGAGCAGCTGCGGGATCTCGGCAACACGGTCCTGGTCGTCGAGCACGACGAGGACACGATGCGGGCCGCGGACCACGTGCTCGACCTGGGTCCCCGCGCGGGGCGCCACGGGGGCGAGATCGTGGCCGAAGGGACGCTCGACGACATCATCGCGACACCGGAGTCGTTGACGGGCGCCTACCTGCGCGGCGACCGGGAGATCCCGATCCCGCCGACTCGCCGCGCGCCGCAGGAGGGCCACGCACTCATTATAGAACGCGCGCGCGAGCACAACCTCAGGAACATCGACGCCGCGATCCCACTCGGGCTCTTCGTCGCGGTCACCGGCGTCTCCGGCTCGGGCAAGTCGACGCTGATCAACGACATCCTCTGGAAGTCACTGTCGCGCCACTTTTATCGCGCGAAGCTGGTTCCCGGCGCGCACGATCGTATCGCGGGGCTGGACCGCATCGACAAGGTCGTCGACATCGACCAGTCGCCGATCGGCCGCACGCCCCGCTCGAACCCCGCCACCTATACCGGGCTCTTCACCGTAATCCGCGATCTCTTCGCCGAGCTCCCGGAGAGCAAGATGCGCGGGTACACGCCCGGCCGGTTCTCCTTCAACGTGAAGGGCGGCCGCTGCGAAGCCTGCCAGGGTGAGGGGCTGGTGAAGATCGAGATGCACTTCCTCCCGGACGTCTACGTGCCCTGCGAGGTCTGCAAGGGGAAGCGCTACAACCGCGAGACGCTCGAGGTCTTCTACAAGGGGCACTCCGTCGCCGACGTCCTCGACCTCACGGTGGACGAGGCGCTCGAGCTCTTCGAGGCGGTGCCGCGGCTCCGCCGGCACCTCCAGGTGCTCTCCGAGGTCGGGCTCGGGTACATCCACCTCGGGCAGCCCGCCACCACGCTCTCCGGCGGCGAGGCGCAGCGCGTGAAGCTGGCGACGGAGCTGTCACGCCAGGCTACCGGAAAGACACTATACATCCTGGACGAGCCGACCACCGGACTGCACTTCGAGGACGTGCGCCTTCTGCTGGAAGTGCTGCACCGTCTGGTGGAGAAGGGAAACACCGTGCTGGTGATCGAGCACAACCTGGACGTGATCAAGACCGCCGACTGGATCCTGGACCTAGGGCCCGAAGGCGGCATGGCCGGAGGCGAGCTGGTCGCCGCGGGTACACCCGAGGAGGTCATGATGAATCCACGTTCCCACACGGGCGTCTTCCTTCGCCCGATACTGGACCGCGGCGCGCGCGCGCGGGCGAGCGCGTGAGACGCCGCGGCGCCCGCGCTTATTCCATGGCCCGACCTATGCGGCTGAAACCAATGCCCAGTGCCTCTCCCAGCCCCCACCGGGCTAGATCCGGTCCTTGCCCCACGCGCCTGCTGTCTAACGTTCCCTTCCTCGTCACCATGGAGGTCCCATGAAGAACCCCCTCTGCTTCGCCCGCTTGCTGCTCGCCGCGCCCGTCCTGTTCGCGCTGGTCGCCTGCGGACCCGCCCGCACCACCCGCTATGCTTCCGACCTGGAGCCGGTCAAGGTCGGCTACGGCACTCAGTTCCGCGGCGATGTTACCGGCTCGGTCACATCCCTCGCTGCGGACGAGCTCAACGGTCAGCGGGTGAGCCGCGTCGAGGAGATGCTCCAGGACCGGGTGTCCGGTGTGACCGTGTCCCGCAAGTCCGACGGCAGCTACTCCGTTCGCGTCCGCGGCACCCGTTCTCTCCTCGCCAGCAACGAGCCGCTCGTGGTGATCGACGGCGTGCCGGTGAACGCCCAGTCGGTGAGCCTCGCGGTCACCGGCCTGTCACCGCAGGACGTCGCGTCGGTCGAGATTCTGAAGGGCGCGGCGGCAACCGCCATCTACGGCTCCCGCGGCGCGAACGGCGTCATCCTTATCACCACCCGCCGCGACGCGAGCAGGTAGCTTGCTCCGCGCCTAGGCGGCCGCTCGAGGTCCAAGCGGGCGCCGCTAGCGGCGTTGGAAGATCCCGGCCGTTGCGGAGCGCGCCGGTCCGGGTACCCAGGGCGAGTTTGTTCTGAGTCTTGACAAACTCGGCAGGAATCCCGATATCTCAAGCGACGCTCCTCCAGTCTATTCCGGTTTCGCGAATCTGCCGCAGGCGGCCAGGCGTCACTACGCTCGGCTGCTCCGCTACGAGTATCCCCTGCTCGCCCGGGTTGAACCCGGCGGGCTGTCGTCGTCACCATTCACCTGGCACCCGGCCAGAGAACGGGCTCTGCGCTTGAGATCCACCGCCTCGTACGTTCGTCTCGTTGCTCGAACCCTTTCCCGCGCGATCATAGCAGTTCGCGGGAGCGCGCCCGTTCAACAGCGCCAAGGCGGCGTGCGCTCGTGGCCGAACCCGATGATGCTCGCCGGCATAGTTTCCTGACCGCGCTCGCCGTGCTCCGCATGGCCAGGCGCGGTTCTCTTCCCAACCTGTTCGGAGGGACCTCTCGATGTTCCAACGCTTGGTACTTTTAATCGGCCTCGTGCTGCTGCCGGCGACCGTGCTGGCGCAGGCTACGGGCACCATCTCTGGCACGGTGACCGACCGGTCCGGCGCGCCCGTCCAGGGCGCGGCGGTAGCGGTGGGTAACCGCGGTGATGTGACGGCGGCGGACGGCCGGTACTCGATCGAGGGAGTGCCGGTGGGTTCGCGAACGGTACGTGCCACCAAGCTCGGGTTCACCGAGGCCACCCGTGTGGTGACCGTCGCGGCTGGCAGCGCGGTGAACGCGAACCTGCAGCTGACCACCGCGGCCGTCGCGGTCGAAGGCGTCGTGGCCGTCGGGTACGGCACGCAGCGTCGGCAGGACGTCACCGGCGCGGTCGCCTCGGTGCAGACGGAGGAGATCCGCGAGATCGCCACACCCAGCGTCGGCGAATCCCTGAAGGGCCGCGTGCCTGGCATGGCGATCACCACCAACGGCTACACCCCCGGCTCCAACCCCACCATCCGCATCCGCGGCGTGCGCTCGCTGGTGGCGAGCAACGACCCGCTGATCGTGGTGGACGGGGTGCCGATCGCCGGCGGCCTCGGCGACATCAACCCGGGCAGCATCGAGTCGGTGGACGTGCTCAAGGACGCCTCGGCCACGGCCGTGTACGGCTCCCGCGGCGCCAACGGCGTGGTGCTGATCACCACCCGTAAGGGTCGTGCCGGCGCGACCCGCGTCACGTACGACACCCGCTACGGCACCCAGCAGATCCACAACAAGCTGAAGCCGTTCAGCGGGCCCGATTACGCGCAGTTCAAGCGCGAGGCTTTCCGCACGGCGGGCAAGTACACCTGCCCGGGCGGCGCAGCGCA
>JAHWJV010000410.1 GCA_019348265.1 Gemmatimonadota bacterium | reverse complement strand
GAGGTCGCTCCAGAAGGCGACGAAGCGCGTGCGGCAGCCCGGCGAGGGTGCGGCCAGCTCCTGCATCAGCGCGGAGTCCGGGCGCAGCTGGCGGACCAGGCGGGACGGCAGCAGGTGCGCGGCCAGCGTGCCGGCGTGCGGGCTGCCGAGCGTGCACAGCGTGTGCACGCGGGCGTCGCCACCCATGCGCTGCACGTAGTAGCGCGCGACGGCGCCGCCGAGGGAGTGGCCCACGACGTGCACGCGCTCGTACCCGGTCTCCTCGCAGGTCTGCTCGACCAGGCGGGCCAGGCGCTCCAGCACGGTGTTCTCGAGGCGGCGGTGGACCAGCGTGGACCACTCGGGCGGCCGGCGCCGTGCTCCCGCGCTCTCGGGCACCAGGCGCACCACGTGCTCGGAGGCCAGGAAGTCCTCGGCCAGGCCGAGGATCTGCTCGGTGGTCAGCCGGCCAGCGGAGGCGGCGCAGATGCGCTCCACCACCTTGGCCTCGGTGAAGCGCGCGTCGTTGGCGCACAGGCCGGTGTCGGGGTCGAGGAGCCCGGCCACCACCTCGTCGGAGGTGAGCTGCACCGGCCTCGTCCGGCGGCCCACTACCGCTGTCTCCACCGCCGCCGCGCTTCCCAGGCCCACAGCTCTGGCCTCGGCCTCCCAGCGCTTCGCCAGCAGGGCAGGGGTGAGGGAGTGGTCCTTGCGGGGACGGGTGGCCAGCGAGGCGTCGTCGTCGGCCCGCATGCGCTCGGCCGCGCTCTCGTAGGTGGCGCCACTTCGCTCCAGCTCGGCTTCGATGGCCACGGTGCGCTTGGAGAAGGCCCGCAGCTGCTCAGCACTGAAGCCAACCGGCTCCCGGCACCCGTTGCGCTCCGGGCCCCACTCCAGCCCGAGGTGCAGGGACAACAGGCGCTGCAGCTCGGCCTGGTAGATCGACCCCGCCGCTTTGGCCCAGTCGTGCAATGGGTTGGCGTCGAAGGCAACGTGGGAGCCGTCGGGGCGGCGCACCACGTTGGCGATGTCGTGCAGCACCGCGCCGCTCGGCGAGGTCACCACGCCGATGGCGGCCGGATAGCGCGGGAGCGGACGCTTCCGGGTCGGGGCGGTGAGGCCTTCCGCCTCGAGCTTCAGGCGAAGCCGGTCGAGCGCGAGCTTCCAGAGGCCGTCCCCGCGCCCCTCCAGCACCGAGACCACCAGCTGGTATTCGCCCCGCGGCTCGTAGAGCGACAGCCGTCCGAGCACCCGGACCTCCATCCCCTCCGACGGGGAGGTGGGCAGCCGCCGCGCCTCGTCTCGCCACATCACGCAGCGAAGCTGCGAGGTCTCGTCGCGGAGTGTGAAATAGCAGTGTCCGGAGCGTGCGCGCGTGAAGTTGGTTATCTCGCCGACGACCCACAGCGGCGGAAAGACGGCTTCGACCATCTCCCGCATCGCCCCGTTTACCGCCGAGACGGTCCAGTCGCCCACATCGGCAAGCGGCTGAGCGACGGCTCGGCCGCCCCGGGTGGCAGCGACCTGGTGGCCAAGCTCTTCGTTGCTCGGACGCCTCGCCGCGCGCGGGGGCGCCGGCGGCCGGCTCGCCGCCTCGGCCGCGCTGAACAGGTCCCAGCTCATCGCGCTCCGCGCGATAGATCGGGCGCGCGGCTCCGGCGCGCGGCCTCGAGCGTGTTCACCAGAAGCATCGTGATCGTCATCGGCCCCACCCCGCCCGGTACCGGCGTCATGGCCGACGCTACCCCGCTCACCCCGGCGAAGTCCACGTCCCCCACGATCCGTCCACGAGTCGATATGGCGTCTTCGACGCGATTCACGCCGACGTCGAACACCACTGCCCCGGGCTTCACCATATCGGCCGTGATCAGCCCCGGCTTCCCTACGGCGACCACGAGAATGTCGGCGGTGCGGGTGTGCGATGAGAGGTCGGTCGTGTACTTGTGCGTCAGCGTTACGGTCGCGTTGGGGCCCGGCGCCATCAGCAGCGAAGCCAGCGGCTTGCTCACGATCAGGCTCCGCCCGACGATCACCACGTGCTTGCCGTGGGTCGGGATGTTCTCGCGGCGGATCAGCTCCATGATCCCGGCGGGGGTCGCGGGCACGAAGCCAGCCGGGTCGCCGACGAAAGCGCGCCCCACGTTCAGCGGGTGGAACCCGTCCACGTCCTTGTCCGGGTGGATGCGCTCGAGAACGTCCTTGTAGGAGAGATGAACCGGGATCGGGAGCTGGACCAGAATGCCGTGCACGTCGGGATCGGCGTTGAGCCCGTCGATCACCCCGAAGAGCTCATCCTGTCCCACCTCCGCCGGAAAGCGCAGCGTCCTTCCGCGCATTCCGACCTCTTCACACGCCTGCGTCTTGCTGCGGACGTAGACCTCGCTGGCCGGGTCCTCGCCGACGAGCACCACCGACAGCCCGGGTACGATCCCCTCATCGGCGAGCGCCGCGACCTCCCGCGCGATCTCCGCGCGCATCGTCCGGCTGGTTTCGGTGCCGCTGATGATTCTCGCCATGGGGGAAACTGCGATTATGAATGATGAATTATGAACGTGAAATTAAACGACCGCGCACGTAAGGACGAGCGGCCGGTGATACCAGAGCCAATTCATCATCCATCATTCATCGTTCATAACTTTAGTCGCCCTTCCAGCACACGCGCATAAGGAACACTCACCCGTTCGATCGTCCGCGCGCGGCGGGTTGCGGTGTCGATCTCGACCACCGCCCCCTGCAGATGGAGGTCGCCGTCCGCCGGCTGCATGCGCTCGCCGCGCGACTGGCGGAGCTGGCGCTGGAGCGAGATCTCCGCCTTCATGCCGATCACCCCGTCGAGCCCCCCGGTGAGCCCGAGGTCGGTGATCGCGGCCGTGCCGCGCGGCAGGATACGCTCATCGGCGGTCTGCACATGCGTGTGCGTGCCTACGACGGCCGAGACGCGGCCGTCGACATAGTGGGCGAAGGCCTGCTTCTCGGACGTCGCCTCAGCGTGAAAGTCGACCACCAGCAGGTCGGCGGCGTCGCGCATCTCGGCGATCATCGCGTCCGCCGCCCGAAACGGATCGTCGATCGGCGCCATGAAGGTGCGGCCCTGCAGGTTCATCACACCGACGTGCACACCGCCGACCTCCACCACGGTTACGCCGCGTCCCGGGTTGCCGGGCGGGTAGTTCGCCGGTCGGATCAGCCGCGGCTCGCGGTCCAGGAGCGGGAGGATCTCCGGCTTGTCCCACACGTGATTGCCGGTGGTGATGACGTCGACGCCCAGATCGAGGAGCTCCTTGACGATCTCGGGGGTGATTCCGAAGCCGCCGGCCGAGTTCTCACCGTTCAGCACCACCAGGTCGGCGCGCGTCTGGCCGCGTACGACACGCAGCAGCCCCTTGGCGGCTTTGCGCCCGGGGCTGCCGATTACGTCCGCGACGAAGAGGATGCGCACGATCAGTCGCCAGTTGCCGGTTGCCAGTTACCAGTCGGGCTACTTCCGGACTGGTAACCGGCGACTGGTGACTGGCGACTTTTCCTCATCGCGCGAAATCGACGGCCCTCGTCTCGCGAATGACGACGACCTTGATCTGGCCGGGATACTGAAGCTCCTGCTCGATGCGGCGGGCGGTCTCCTCGCTCAGCCGGGTCATGGCCTCGTCGGAGATCTGGTCCGGCGTCACCATGATCCGCAGCTCGCGCCCCGC
>JAHWJV010000040.1 GCA_019348265.1 Gemmatimonadota bacterium | reverse complement strand
TTCGGTCCCTACGACCAAGTTCCGGGAGGACTTTCACCTCCGGACCATCGCCCATGCTGGGCACACAGCATGAACGGGCGGCCCCTCGGTCGGGCCGCCCGTTCCTTCGCCCGTCGACCGCTCAGGCGCAGCCGCAGCCGCCCGCGCCCTCCATCCCCGCCGCTTCGATCGCCGCTTCCTCGGGCGTCGGGGCGCGCCATCCGCCAGAGAGCTCCAGCATGCCCCGGAGGGCCGCTTCGGCACGAGCGCGCACATCCTCCGGGATGGAGACCTCGTGTTTCTGGTGGTCCAGCGACCATGCCAGCTTCGCCAGCGTGTTCATCTTCATGTTCCCGCAGATCGCGGCGCCCGAGAGCGGGACCAGCGTCTTGTTCGGGTACTGCTGCCGGAGCCGGTCGATGAGCCCGCGCTCCGTGCCGATGATAAGCTCGTCGTGGTCCTCGGCCAGGCTCACCATCTTCGCCGTCGAGGTGACGAAATCGGCGCGTGCCAGCAGGTCTCCCCGCGCCTCGGGGTGGATCACCACTTTGGCGTTCGGGTAGCGGCGCTTCGCCTCGGCTAGCTCGTCGAGCACCAGGTCGTCGTGCACGTAGCAGTAGCCGTCCCACGCCACGATCGCGCCCTCCGGAATCGCCTCCACCGACGCGCCGAGCTGGCTCGTGGTGAGATACGGACGGCCGCTCCGTTCCGCCGAGTAGCGCGCCAGGTTCCGATCCGGCACGAACAGCAGCGTCCGGTCCGGCGCGAAGGAGTTGACCACCTCGACCGCGTTGGACGAGGTGCAGCAGATATCCGACTCCGCCTTCACTTCGGCGGTGGAGTTGACGTACGTGATCACCGCCGCCCCAGGGAAGCGGGCCTTCAGCTGGCGGAGGCCGTCCGCCGTCACGAAGTCCGCCATCGGGCAGCCGGCGCGCAGGTCCGGCATGAGAACCATCTTCTCCGGGGAGAGGATCTTGGCAGTCTCAGCCATGAAGTGGACGCCGCAGAAGACGATCACGTCCGCGTCGGTGTCCGCGGCTTCCTGCGACAGCCCGAGCGAATCGCCAAGGAAGTCGCTGACGGCCTGGATCTCGACCCGCTGGTAGTTGTGGCCGAGGATGACCGCGTTCAGCTCCATCTTGCGCCGAATGATCCGCTCGCGGAGCTCGTCCGCGGGCAGCGCCGCGTAAGCCAGCGGCGTGGGCAGAATATCAGCGATCTGGATCAAAGTCTGACCTCCATGAACGGGGTCGTTCACATGTTGCACGATGGGCCCGCGGAGGAATTCCTTCGCGGGCCCATCCGAGTCTCACCGGCCGCGAGCTAAACCGTGAAGGAGCTTCCGCAGCCGCAGCCGCCGCTCGCGTTCGGGTTGTTGAAGGTGAAGCCCGAGCCCTGGAAGGTGGTGACGTAGTCGATCTCCACCCCGCCCAGGTACTGCATGCTGAAGGGGTCCACGAAGAGCCGGAGCCCATTGGATTCGATGACGAGATCGTCCTCCGCCGGCTCGTCCTCGATGTTCAGCCCGTACTGGAAGCCCGAGCATCCGCCGGGGAGCACCCCGACCCGCAGCCCGGAAGCTTCCGTCGCCCCGTTCTCTTCCATATACCGGCGCACCTCGGCCACCGCCGTAGCGGTGACGTTGACGCCGGAGATCGCGTTCTGAGTTTCCATTTGACCCCCTGAAGATGGCGGAATCGCCCTTTTTGCTGTGAGAAATATACTGGAATCGGCCCGGTCGGTCAATCGCTCGGGCTACCCCCCAGGAGCGCGTCTACCGCCTCCGCGAGCGAGGCCACACGGCGCATTCCAGGCGGCCCCTGCGCGCCCGGATCGTCCCGGGGATCGGCTCCGAGAAGGAACCCTGTGCCCCCGAGCTCACCGGCCGGAAGCACGTCGCGGAGCCGGTCTCCGATGTAGACGCTCTCGGCCAGATTCAGCCCGTGTTCGGCGGATGCACGAAGGTAGAGCTCCGTTCCAGGTTTTCGACACCGGCACG
Organism: Gemmatimonadota bacterium; assembly: GCA_019348265.1. Classification (GTDB taxonomy): domain Bacteria; phylum Gemmatimonadota; class Gemmatimonadetes; order Longimicrobiales; family Longimicrobiaceae; genus JAHWJV01. Next base: position 12,147 of record JAHWJV010000040.1, on the reverse strand, counting down.
CCGGCGTCATCTCCGGCGAGTGCGGGCAGAGGTAAACGCCTTCGAACCGCGCGCCCGCCTCGTTCAGCAACTGCTCCACCCGCGCCTGCACCGCGTCGAACTGTGCCTCCGTGAAGATGCCGCGCCCGATTCCGGACTGGTTGGTCACCAGGATCACCGGCAGGCCAGCGCGGTTGAGGGCGGCGACCGCCGCGGCGGCCCCGGGGAGGAGCCGGACACCGTTGGGGTCGCTGAGGTGGTGCCGGTCCTCTATGACGGTACCATCCCGATCCAGGAAGACCGCCGGTCGCCCGCGCGCCGCCGATTCCGCGCTCAGCCGGCGGTGATGTTGAAGCCCGCGTCCACGTACATCACCTCGCCCGTGATGCCGCCGGCCAGCTCCGACGCCAGGAACAGCGTGGCGTTGCCGACTTCGCTGGGCTCCACCGGGCGCTTCAGCGGGGCGCGCTCGCCGGTGATCCGCAGCAGGTCGCGGAAGTGCGCTACGCCGCGGGCCGCCAGCGTGTTCACCGCCCCGGCGGAGATCGCGTTGATGCGAATGCCGTCGGCACCCAGATCCACCGCCAGGTAACGCACGCAGGCCTCCAGGCTCGCCTTGGCCACGCCCATGACGTTGTACCCGGGAACGGCCTTCTGCGAGCCGTAGTACGTCATCGTGACGATGCTCCCGCCGCGCTGCATGAGCGGCCTGGCCGCGCGGCAGACGGCGACGAGAGAGTAGGCGCTGATGTCCTGCGCGGTGAGGAAGTCCTCACGCACGGTCTCGATGAAGCGGTTCGCCATCGCGTTCTTGGGCGCGAAGGCGACCGAGTGCAGAACGAAGTCGATAGTGCCCCAGCGCTCCTTCAGGTCGTCGAACAGCTTCGTGATCTGCTCGTCGCTGCGCACGTCCAGATCGTAGAGCGGGACTTCTCCGAGCGACGCGACCGTCTTACCGACACGGTCGCGCATGATCTCGCCCTGGTAGGTGAAGGCGAGCTCCATACCCGCGCCGGCGAGTGCGTCGGCGCACGCCCAGGCGATCGAATTCTGATTCGCGACGCCGATGATGACGCCACGCTTTCCCTTCAAGATTCCCGCGAGTGCGCTGCTGGGCGGCATGATTCCAAGTGGTTCGGGTTCCGCTGTCAGTCCCTCTGTACCGCTCGCCGCGTCGGATGCGAAGCCTACGGCGTCCGGGCGGCCGGCGCGGCGGCAGGCGGCGCCGGCGGCGCCGGCCGGGGGGTGGGAGCCGTCAGCTCCACGGTACCGCCTCCCATCAGCCCGACGACGTTGCGGACGCGCTGCACCGTAACCTGATAGGTTCGGCCTGGCGTAAGCGGCGTCTCCGTCGCGAGCTCCAACGCGAGCGTCTGCGAGGGAAGGCGCCCGGCGCGTGGAGCCGCAGGCGCGCCCACGGCCGGCAGAGCCGCTCCGGCTGGAGGTGGGGCGGCGGTCTGCGGAGCCGCTCCGGACGCCGCTCTCGGAGCGGCCGCGGCCGGGTTCGGCGCGGGCGCCGCGGGCTGCGCGCGCGCCGTCGGCGGGCCAACGGGCTCCGGGAATGCAACGGATCGAACGACGATCGCGGCACCCGCGCTGTCGGCGATGGTCACCATCGTGGAATCGAGCGCCTGCGCCGGGTCAAGATAGTCGTCGAAGCGCAGCTCGACACGTCCGCCGGCACTCGCCGTCGCAGCCGTCACCCGGGGGGCGGTGCTGTCCGGATCGAGGATCGCGAGCGGTACGCTGGCCTGCTTCTCCGCGCCCACCTCGATGACGGCGGAGTCGCGAGGCTCGTATCCGTCCAGCGCGCGGTTCCGGTTCGCGTCGCGGTAGGCACGCAGAACATACGCGCCCGTGGGGATGTGCGCGATGCGGAAGGCGCCGGCGGAGTCGGTCGGGACCGCGTAGACGAGCGAGTCGGCACGGCGCACCGCTTCCACCCGCGTTTCCACCGAGGGCAGCCCGGTGATCCGGTCGGTGACGCCGCCGAGCACCAGCGTCTGGGGGATGGCCGGGCCGGTCGAGAAGACCAGAGTGGTCGGTGCGGCGAGCCGATTGTTGAACAGGTCGCGGACCTCGGGCGTGACGGTGACGTGATAGATGGTACCCGGCAGCCACCCGCCGCGAAGGGAGACGCGAATACCGTCCCTACCGCGATCGATCTGCACCGTGCTGGTGCGCGGGGAAACGGACACGGCCTCGATGGCGCCCTGCTCCGAGATCCGCTCGCTGAAGCGCAGCACCACCGGCCCCGTGAAGCTGGGCACCACCGCCATCGAGTCCGGCAGCGTGGAAGCGATCGTCGGTGGAGTCTTGTCCTCCGGGCCCCCGGGCGGCGGCTCCACGTGGGCGCATGCCGCCACCGCAGCGAGCGCCAGCGCGATGCCGGCTACCCAGCCACGCCTCACTCGCCGCCCTCCAGCGCCGCGAGCGTGCGCGCCAGCTTGTCGCGTTGTCCCTCCAGGCTCAGCACCTTCTCGCGTTCCTTCTGCACGACTTCCTCCGGCGCCCGCGAGGTGAACTTCTCGTTGGAGAGCCGCGCACGCGCCGATTCGAGGATGTGGTCCGCCCGCTTGATCTCTTCGCGGAGCCGTGCTCGCTCGCGGTCCAGGTCGATCACCCCCTCCAGCGGGATGAAGAGCTCCAGACCCGAGCGCAGGACGGCGCTAGCACCGATCGCGCCTTCCGCGCCTCCGTGCGTGAGCTCCTCGAGCCGCGCGAGATCGCGCAGGATCCGCTCGGGCTCACCGGCGAGGCCGTCCACGAGCGCCGCGTCTCCGGCGATCCGGATGCCGAGCCGCTGGCCAGGCTGGATGCCGTACTCGGCGCGGAGGTTCCGGATCGCCGCCACCAGCTCCTGCAGCACCGCAGCGCGCGTTTCCACCGCGTCGTCCTCCCAGGCCGCGACCGGCTCCGGCCACCGCGCGGTCATGATCGTCGGACTCGGGTCGGTTCGCCGCGGGAGGCGCTGCCAGACCGTCTCGGTGATGAACGGCATCACCGGGTGCAGCAGGCGCAGCGTGTGGTCGAGCACGGTGACCAGCGTCGCACGCGCGGCGGCGCGGCTCTCCTCCCCGGCCTCTCCGCGCAGCCGCGGCTTCGCCATCTCCAGGTACCAGTCCGCGAACTCGCCCCAGAAGAAGCCGTAACCCGCCAGAGCGGCCTCGTTCAGCCGGAAGCGCTCCATCGCAACGGTCACCTCCGTGGAGGCGCGCGACAGGCGCGAGAGGATCCAGCGGTCGGAGAACTCCAGCGAACCCTGTACCTCTTCAAGCGACTGCACCGCGTCGTCGCCGACGTTCATCAGCGCGAACCGGCCGGCGTTCCACAGCTTGTTCGCGAAGTTGCGGCCCGGTGCGAAGGTGCTCTCCAGGTCCTCGTAGTTCAGGAGCAGATCGGTCCCGACGCCCATCCCCGACACGAGCGTATAGCGCAGCGCGTCGGCGCCGAAAGTCTGCACCACCTCCAGTGGGTCGATTCCGTTCCCGAGCGACTTCGACATCTTGCGGCCCAGGTGGTCGCGCACGGTCCCGTGCAGGTACACGTCGCTGAACGGAATCTCACCCATGAACTCGATCCCCGACATGATCATCCGCGCGACCCAGAAGAAGAGGATCTCCGGCGCGGTGACGAGGGTGTGGGTCGGGTAGAACCGCTCCAGGTCCGGCGTCCGCGCGGGCCAGCCGAGGGTGGAGAACGGCCAGAGCCAGGAGGAGAACCAGGTGTCGAGCACGTCCGGATCCTGGACCAGCTCGGCCGAGCCGCACTTCGGGCATCGGGCCGGGTCCTCGCGCGCCACGATCGTCTCCTCGCACCCGTTCGCGCGGCAGTACCACACCGGGATGCGATGCCCCCACCAGAGCTGCCGTGAGATGCACCAGTCGCGGATGTTCTCGAGCCAGTGGTCGTAGACCTTGGTCCAGCGTTCCGGCGTGAAGCGGATTCGCCCATCTCGCGATGCGGCCAGCGCCGGCTCGGCGAGCGGCTTCATGCGCACGAACCACTGCTCGGAGAGGCGCGGCTCCACGACCGTGTTGCACCGATAGCAGTGCGGCACCGCGTGCTGATGGTCCTCCACCTTCTCCAGCAGCCCCATCTCCCGGAAGGCATCCACCACCGCCCGGCGCGCGTCGAAGCGATCCATACCGCGGAAAGCCTCCGGCACCGCCTCACCCATGGTGGCGTCAGCCGCCATCACGCTCAACGCGGGCAGCCCCTGACGGCGCGCCAGGTCGAAATCGTTCGGATCGTGCGCGGGGGTGATCTTGACCGCGCCGGTTCCGAACGCGGGGTCGACGAAATCGTCGGCCACTATCGGGATCCTGCGGCCCGTGAGCGGCAGCTCGACCTGCTTGCCGATCAGCTCGCGGTAGCGCTCGTCCTCCGGGTGCACCGCGACCGCCACATCCCCGAGCATGGTCTCCGGCCGCGTCGTCGCCACCACGACGTGCGCCCCGTCGGTATCCGCCACCGGATAGCGCAGGTGGTAGAGCTTGCCCGCCGTCTCCTCCGGCTCCGCCTCCTCGTCCGACAGCGCGGTCAGACAGCGTGGGCACCAGTTGATGATGTAGTTCCCGCGGTAGATCAGCCCCTTCTCGTAAAGGCGCACGAAGACCTCGCGCACGGCCGAGGAAAGGCCCTCGTCGAGCGTGAAGCGGGTGCGGTCCCAGTCGCACGAGCAGCCGATGGAGCGGAGCTGGTCCAGGATGGTCGCACCCGTAGCGTTCACGTAGTCCCAGACCTCCGCCACGAACGGCTCCCGGCCCAGGTCGAAGCGCGTCTTTCCGTTCTGCGCCAGGCGCCGCTCCACGACGTTCTGCGTCGCGATTCCCGCGTGGTCGGTCCCGGGCATCCAGAGCGCTTCCCGCCCCTGCATGCGACGCCAGCGGATCAGCACGTCCTGGATCGTATTGTTGAGCCCGTGGCCGATGTGCAGGATGGCCGTGACGTTCGGCGGCGGGATGACGATCGTGTACGGCTCGCGCGCGGAGGTCGGGTCCGCATGGAAGAATCCCTGCTCCCACCACCACCGATATAGTGCTTCCTCTGTCTCCGCAGGCGAGTACTGCGGGGGGAGGGCGTCTGCCATGACCGTCGAGTGCGAAAGTGCGAAAGTATGAGAGTGCGAAAGTGACGGCGCACTTACCGCAGATCTTATCGGAGGCGGGAGGAGGGGTCAACGGGAAGAAGGCTATCGGCTATCGGCTGTCGGCTATCGGTCCTGGCAGGGACAGCGCGTGTCGGCGCACCGTATGCCGGCAACCGATAGCCGATAGCCTCCCCCCTCACCGCACCTTCAGTTGAATCGGTACGCTGATGGGCACCGTGGTCCTCGTGCGGAGGCGGAAGGTGTGCTGGATGTTGAGGGGCAGCGCGGTCCGCAGCGGGACGTCCGCGCGGATGGGGACCATTACGCTGGAGTTCCCGAATGGCGTGTTGAAGGGTACGCGGACGCGGGTGTTGATCGGGAGGACGGTGTCCACGCGAACCGCGAAGCGCTCGCTGACGGGGATGTCGAGGTTGAGCGGGGTGCCGGCGGGGATGGTGACGTCGTAGCGCAGCACGCCGTCCGCCCCGATACCGATGCCGGTGGCACGCTCCACCGCGGGAGCGATCCAGCGCTCCGGGTGCGTGATCTGCCAGAGCAGGCCGACGTTGAGCAGCAGCGAGAGGAGCGCGACGCCGAGCGCCGCCGGGGCGAGCCACGGACGGACCATGAGTGTGGAAGTGCGAGAGTGCGATAGGGCGAGAGCGGTCACTTTCGCACTCTCGCACTCTCACACTTTCGCACTATTCGGTCCGCACTACTCGTTCCGCAGCTTCCGGATCTCTTCGGTGAGTCGGGGAACGATCTCGAAGAGGTCTCCGACGATGCCGTAATCGGCGACCTTGAAGATGGGCGCTTCGGGGTCCTTGTTGACGGCCACCACGTAACGCGCGGTGCGCATCCCGGCGAGGTGCTGAATCGCGCCGGAGATTCCGATCGCGAAGTAGAGCTGCGGGGAGACGGTCTTCCCGGTCTGGCCGACCTGCTCGGCGTGTGGGCGCCAGCCCGCGTCGACGACGGCCCGAGAGGCACCGACGGCCGCGTTTCCGAGGGCGGCGGCGAGATCCTCCAGCAGCTTGAAGTTGGCGGGCTCCCGGAGCCCGCGCCCGCCGGACACCACCACGGGGGCCTCACCGACGTCGAGCTTCTCCCCCGCGGCAGCCTGGATCTCGCGGACGATCGCGCCGAAGTCGGCGGCGTTCAGGGCAACGTCCAGTTGCCGGACCTCGCCCGCCCTGCGGCTCTCCTTCGCCGTCACGACGTTCGTCCGCATCGCGGCGACGACCGGTGTGCCCGTGAACTCCACCCGCGAAGCGATCTTCCCGGCGTAGCGTGGCCGCGCGGCGACGACGGACCCGCCCACCACCTCCAGCGCAGTGCAATCGCTGACGTACCCGACCCCCAGGCGCGCCGCCACGCGGGGGCCGAGATCCTTCCCCATCGCCGTTCCCGGGAAGAGCGCGACGTCGCACGCGTGCTCTTTCAGGAAGTTCACCACCACCGTCGTGAACCCCTCGGGCGAGTAGCGCGCGAGCGCCTCGCTCTCCCCGACGAACACCGCGTCGGCTCCGAACTTCCCGAGCTCTCCGACGCGCTCGCGGAGCCCCGGCGCGCCCAGCACCACGGCGTGCACCTCCACGCCGAGCGCGTCCGCGAGACCACGCGCCGCCGTCACCGTCTCGCCCGCGACCTTGCGTATCTCACCCTCACGCGCTTCCACGAACGCGAAAATGCCTGGCATTGGCTGTGGTGCGGAATCTGGTTACATGAAAGAGTCGCCAGTTGCCAGTTGCCAGTCTCCAGTCCGGCCCGACTGGAAACTGGCAACTGGTAACTGGAGACTCAAAAAACCTTCGCTTCTTCCCGGAGGAGCCGGATCAGCTCGGGAACGGCATCGGGTCCCTGCCCCACGATCCTGCCTGCTTGCCGCTCCGGTGGATAGGAGAGCTGCTGAAGGCGCGTGCCGGCGTCGCCCACCTGGGCCGCCTTTTCCTCCAGCGGCTTCTTCTTGGCCGCCATGATCCCCTTCAACGAGGCGTAGCGCGGCTCGTAGGCGCCTTTGGTAAGGGTGAGCACGCACGGAAGCCGCAGCTCGACGACCTCTGTTCCGCCCTCGACCTCCCGACGCGCGGTGACCTTTCCGTGCGCCACCGAGAACTCGGTTACGACCGTCGCGGAAGGAAGGTCGAGCAGTTCGGCCACCATGCCGCCGACCGCCTGCAGGTCGTCGTCCACCGCCTTCATCCCGAAGAGGGCGAGATCGAACTGCCGCTCCTTGAGCTCGGCAGCGAGCGCCGCGGCGACGGCGAGGCCCTCGACCGGCGTGTCGGTCTTCAGCAGGACCGCGGCGTCGGCACCCATCGCGAGGGTGGTCCGTAGCGTCTCGGCGCTGTCGGTGCCCCCGACGCTGAGCACGAGGACCTCGCCGGCCCCGGCTGCTTCCTTCTGCCGGAGCGCTGCCTCGACGGCGAACTCGTCGTACGGGTTCAGCACGAACTTCACGCCCGACGGGTCGATGGACGCCTGGTCCGCGCCGATGCGCACCCGCGTCTCGGTGTCGGGGACCCGCTTCACGCACACGATGCTCTTCACGTATCTCTCCTGGTGGCCGGCTCGGCGCTACGGCGAGGGCGGCCTGGCGGTGTCGAGCGGCACCAGCGGGCCCGCGGCGTCTGGACCAACCGGCGAAGGCTGCTCGGCCTCGGTCGTGTCCATGATGCCGGCCTGCTCCGCCTGCTCGCGGGTCATCGGCTGCGCCTGCTGCTGCAGCTGCTCCTGTGATAGGCCGTCGGCGGCAGTGTCGGCCGCGGCGGCGGAACCTGAGCCCGCTCCACGCTCGCACCCGGCGAGCAGCAGGAGCCCGGCGAGGAGCACCCCTGCGATACCGGGAGGCGCCGCGACCCGTGACGGCGCCGCCGGCGCAGCTGAGGACGATCGAACGGTCGAGTTCGCGCTCATGGCTCCGCTGAGATCATCTCGTCGGCGTGCGCGAGAAAGTTGGTGATGCTATCCATCACTTCGCCGGGGCGCTCCCAGTGCGGCAGCGCTCCGGTCGCCAGCGTAACCGTCTCCACGTTGCCGCGCGCGCTGATCTCCGGGAGCTCGGTGTAGCTCTCCATGCGGCGGTCGCCGACGGTGCCGTGCACGATCAGGAGCGGCTGTCGCAGGCGGAGAAACGACTCGCGCGCGTCGCGCGGAAAGAGCCGGCCGTTCAGGAACTCGTCGAGCGGCCGAGCGGCGCCCTCGATCCGCGCCGTCTCCACTCCGTATTCCACGTACTCGTCGGGCACGGGGAACTCGTCGGAAAACAGGTTGTGCCGCGCGAACTTCTGGAGCGCCTCCGGCGTGGTCAGTCGCTCGAAGAAGGCGCGCTGCACGCCTGGCAGGGTGAAGAGCAGCCGTGCCCACCCCTTCCCGATCTCCTCCGGCTCCTGCCCGAGACCGGACGGCTCTATCGCGACGAGCGACCGGATGAGATCCGGGCGCCGCCGAGCCACCTCCGCCGCGTACGTCGCGCCGAGCGAGAGCCCGAGCACGTCGGCGCCGCCCTCATAGTGCACGACCCGGGAGAGGAAGTGCTGGAGCTGCGACTCGAGAAGCTCCGGAGTATACGGGATGTCTGGGCGGTCGCTGTGACCGAACCCGACCCACTCCAGCGCCAGGAGCGGGCGCCGGGTCTCGCGCTGGAACTGCCGCACGAGCGGGCGCATCTCGTGGGCCGACGCCACCGCGTTGATCGAGTGCACGAAGACCACCGGCCGGCCCACGCCGGGGCGCGAGTAGTACGCGTAGTGCGCGTCGCGCCAGGAAACGTAGTTGAGGCGCAGGTTCAGCGCATTGGGGAGCTCCGTGACCGGCCGGGGCCGTCCACGGGGACGCCCCCAGAGGTACACCCCGTACGCGGCGGCGGCGGCGGCGGTCAGCCCGATTGCGGCGCTCCGTGCCGTCGCGAGCTTCGACTTACCCTGTTCCTTCGGCTTGTTCTCCATGCTCCGTAAGCTCCGGCGATGATCCAGGTGTGCAATCGGGATGCAATCCGTATGCGCGCGAGGGCCCGATGCCTGTGCCGCATCGGACCCTCGCGCTTCGGCGTCAAGCCGTCGCGATCAAGGGCGCAGCCCCAGGAAGGTGTCCGGTGCGGCGAAGAGCGAGGCGACGCTCAGCTGCGCCGCGTTCAGGAACCACCCCGGGAGGAAGAAGAGCGCGATGACCGCGACCGCCGTCGCAATGATGGCGAAGCGTGTGGGGGCGCTCTGCTCCAGCCCTGCGTAGCTGTCCTCCGCCGGCGCGGGCCGCATGTACATCACGATCACGACGCGCAGATAGTAGAAGTACGAGATCGCGGAGGCCAGCACCAGAAGTACGGCCAGAACGGGCTGCTGCGCGTCCAGGATCGCGCGGAGGATGAACAGCTTCCCGATGAACCCGCCGGTGAGCGGAAAGCCCGCCAGCGACAGGAGGAATATGGCGAAGGCCGCGCCGAGCACCGGCTGCTGCCATCCGAAGCCGGAGTAGTCCTGCAGCGCGATCCGCTCCTTGCCATCCTTGGCGCTCGCGATCACCACGCCGAAGGCGCCGGCGGTCATCAACGTGTACACCAGCAGGTAGAAGAGGAAAGCCGCCGCGCCGTAGGAGTTCGCGGCCAGCAGCGCCACGAGCAGATATCCGGCGTGCGCGATCGAGGAGTACGCGAGCATGCGCTTCACGCTGCCCTGCGTGACGGCGATCAGGTTCGCCCCGAACATCGTCAGCACTGCCAGCCACCAGAGCACTCCGCTCCACTCCTGGTACACCCCGGCGAAGGAGACCGCGAAGATGCGGATGAACGACGCGAACGCCGCCGCCTTAACGCCCGTGGCCATCAATGCGGTGACGGGCGTAGGCGCTCCGTCGTACGCATCCGGCGTCCACACGTGGAAGGGCACCGCCGCGACCTTGAACGCGAGCCCCACGAGGAGCAGCGCGGCGCCCACCAGGAACATCCGGTTCGTCTCCAGGCCGGTGCGCAGCAGCGGAGCGATCTCGGCGACGTTGGTGGAGCCGGTGCTCCCGAAGACCAGCGCGATTCCGTAGAGGAGGAAGGCGCTAGAGAAGGCGCCGAGCAGGAAGTACTTGAGAGCTCCCTCGGACGAGCGGGGGTCGCGGCGGTCGAACCCGACCAGCACGTAGATGGCGATCGACATCAGCTCGAGCGCCAGGAAGAGCAGGATCAGATCGAGAGACGCCGCCATCAGCATCATCCCGAGCGTCGAGGCGAGCAGCAGGACGTAGAACTCGCCCTTGTTGATCCCACGCCGGTCCAGGTAGCCCATCGAGAGCAGGATGGAGAGCCCGGCGGCGATCAGGAAGATGAAGTTGCTGAAGATCCGGAAGCGGTCCACCGCGACGAGCCCGGGCGCGGCCGGCGTTCCGAGCGTGATGAGCCACGCGTTCGCGATGCCGGTGACGATCAGCCCCATCAGCGCCAGCCAGGCGATGGACGGGCTGGAGGCGTCGCTCCGGTTCCCCTTCTGGAAGACGTCGGCCAGGAGCACCGCCATCAGCCAGAGCGAAAGAACGATCTCCGGGAGAAGCGCCAGGAAGTAGTGGGCCTGGTTCGAAAAGTCTAACGTCATGGGCGCTTAACGCTCGGTCCTGTCGTTCATGGATTCCGCGTTCGTGGGTGCCACGGCGACGGGAGCGGCCGCGGGAGGCGCGGCGGCGGCCCCGTTCATGTAATCGACCAGCCGCAGCGCGGACGGCTCCATCCGATCCAGGAACGGCCGCGGATAGATGCCGATCCAGAGGATCAGCACCACCAACGGGACCAGGATGGCGATCTCGCGCCGCCCGAGGTCCGGGATGCCCCGGTTCGCCGGCCGATCGAGCTTGTTGAACGCGACGCTCTGTACCATCGGCAGCATGTAGAAGGCGGCGAAGATCACGCCGCTCGCGGCGAACAGCGCGATCCACGGTCGCACCTGGAAAGTCCCGATCAGAATCAGAAATTCCGAGACGAACCCACTGGTGCCCGGCAGCCCGATCGATGCAAGCCCGGCGAAGACGAGCATGGTCGAGAAGACCGGCATCGACGCTGCGAGCCCGCCGAAGTCCTCGATCTCGTACGTGTGCCGGCGCTCGTACAGCATGCCGAGCAGGAAGAACAGCATCGGCGTGGAGACGCCGTGCGCGATCATCAGGAGCAGCGCTCCCTGCACTCCCTGCAGGTTGAACGCGAAGATGCCGAGCACCGCGAAGCCGAGGTGAGCGACGGAGGTGTACGCGACCAGACGCTTCGCGTTGGGCTGCACCGCCGCCACCAGCGCCGTATAGATGATCCCGATCAGCCCCAGCACCATGAACAGCGTGACGGTCCCGCTCGCCGTCGCCGCTGCCGGGAAGAGTGGCAGAGCGAAGCGGAGGAACCCGTAGGTGCCCATCTTGAGCAGCACGCCCGCCAGCACCACCGACCCGGCGGTCGGCGCCTGCACGTGCGCCGCCGGAAGCCAGGTGTGGAATGGGAAGACCGGGACCTTCACCGCGAACGCCAGCGCGAACGCCGCGAAGAGCCATCCCTGCTCCGTCCCCGAGAGGCCGCCGTTCGGCGCGAGCTGCAGCAGGTCGAAGTACGAGAAGCTGAGCTGCCCCGTCAGCGAGTGGAACTTGAAGTACAGGTACAGGATCGCCACCAGCATCAGCAGCGACCCGACGGCGGTGTACAGGAAGAACTTCACCGCCGCGTAGATCCGCTCCTTGCCGCCCCATATCCCGATGAGGAAGTACATCGGGATCAGCATCATCTCCCAGAACACGTAGAACAGGAACATGTCCAGGGAGACGAACACGCCCACCACGCCGCTGGTGAGCGCGAGCAGCATCGCGTAGTACGCCTTCTCGCGCGTCTCGATGTAGGTCCAGGACCCGAGCACCGCGAGCGGCAGCAGGAAGGTCGTGAGCAGGACCATGAAGAGCGAGATGCCGTCCAGCCCGATCCGGTAGTAGATCCCCCAATCCATGATCCAGGGGAACACCAGGTCGTTCTGCAGATAGGGGCCCGCGGGGTCGTACGACCAGAAGAGAGGAAGAGAGACCACGAACTCGACCATCCCGACGATCAGCGCGACCCGCTTTGCCTGCTC
>JAHWJV010000409.1 GCA_019348265.1 Gemmatimonadota bacterium | reverse complement strand
TATGCGATGGGGGCCGTCCCGTCGTACCGGGTGGTCGGTAGGGTGGCGGGCCTCAACCTTCGGCAGCTTCCGGGTGGGGAGACGCTTCCAGCGACCGATCTGAACGCCGACATCGACATCCGAGGCCAGGGCACCACCCTCGAGACGCTCGCGGGTGACTTCCGCATCGACGCCACCCGCTCGACGGTAGGCGGCCGGCCGTTGGAGGCGCTTCTCGCGCGCATCAACGTCTCCGGCGGCGTCGCGACCGTCGATACGCTCGCTGTGGCGCTGGCGGATACGCGGCTTTCGGCGGAGGGGACCTGGGGGCTGACGCGGCCGTCGGCTGAGCCGCTGAACTTCCGTCTGGTCTCGAGCGATCTGGGCTCGCTCGCTCCGTTCCTGCCCACGGTAGGCGGCGTGCCGCCGCGGATGACGGGAGAGTTCACGCTGGAGGGGTCCGTCGCGGGATCCGTCCGCGTCCCCGTGGTCGACGTCGTATTCTCGGGAGAGGATCTGCGCTACGAGGGATGGCGCGCGCGGCGCCTGGAATTCGGCCTCGCGGCGACGTTGAGCAGACGGGTCGAGGAGATCACGGGTGAGCTGACACTGCGCGGTGAAGAGCTCGACCTGGCCGGGCGCGCGGCGCTCGCCTCGCTCACCGTCGGCCTGGAGGGCGGCGGCCCGCAGATCGTCGTGCGCGTGGCCGCGGAGCGCGATGCGCGCACCGGGCTCGCGCTCAGCGGACTTCTCCAGATGCAGGGCTCCACGCCGGTGGGGGTCCTGCTCGATTCGCTGACCGTGCGCGCGGCGGACGAGGTGGCCTGGCAGCTCACCACACCTTCGCGGCTGCGCTGGGGCGGCACGGACGGGGTACTGGTCTCCAACCTGAACCTGCGCAGAACGGGCGGCGAGCCCGGCCTGATCTCACTGAACGGAACGATTCCACCGACTGGAATCGCCGACCTTCGGGTCGAGGTAGACAACTTCGACCTGGCGCTCGTCCGTCAGCTCGTGCCCACCTACCCCGTCCTGGCGGGGATGGTGGACCTGAACGCGGTGCTTCAGGGCTCCGTGACGGACCCCCAGCTGACCATCGACGGCTCCGTCGTCGGATTCCAGTACCGGGACGTCGCGCTGGATTCCATCGCGCTGACCGGTCGCTACGCAGAGCGCGTGTTCGACGCAAATGCGACCGTCCGCGTGGCCGGGTCCGAGCTGGCGACCGCCACCGCCGCGGTACCCATGCGACTGGCCTTCGAGAACGGCCGCCCGACCTTCGCGCTGCTGCGCGAGAACCCGCTCCGCGCCGAGGTCGTAGCGGATTCGCTCCCGGTCGCGCTGCTCGCCTCCTCCGTTCCGACGATCGAGAACCCGACCGGGTCGGTGTCCGCCGAGTTCTCGGCGACAGGGACCATCGACCAGCCGCGGCTCGCCGGCTGGGCGGAGCTCAGCAACGGGGCGGCCACCTTTACGGATCTCGGCGTGCGCTACGACGCGATGCGCGGCCGCGCGACCTTCGATGGGGAGGTGGTCCGAATCGACTCGCTGGTGATCCGCAGCGGCGGCACGGCGCGCGCGAGGGGTGCCATTCGACTGGTCAATCTCCAGACGCCGGAGTTGCAGATCGAGGCGCGTATGGACGGCTTCCGCGCGATCGAGAACGACGAGGTGGCGGACCTCACCGTTACCGGATCGGTGTCGCTCACCGGGCGGATGCCGCGGCCCGTGCTCACGGGACAGGTGGCGGTCGATGAGAGCGTCATCTACTTCCCGAACTTCGGGCAGGAGGTTCCGCTCGCGCTCACGGAGCTGGAGATCGGAGAGGTGACGCCGGACACCGCGCTCGCGAACGCGGTCGGACCGGGATTCGTGCAGAACGTGCAGATCGTCGACCTGAACGTCACGCTCGGCGACCAGGTCTGGATGGAGGCGCCGACCGCGCGCGTGCAGATCCGCGGGGGGCTGGTCGTCTACCGGGCGGGCCAGGACATGCGGCTCTATGGCAACCTGGAGGCGGTCCGCGGCACCTATGCCCTCACCATCGGGCCGATCGTCCGCGAGTTCGACGTCACGGGCGGGTCGGTCCGCTTCCTGGGGACTCCTGACCTCAACCCTGAGCTGGATATCACCGCGGAGCACGAGATCCGCACCGCGCCCGGCGCGGGTCCGGCGGGGACGCTGTCGATCGTGGTGCGCGTCACCGGAACGGCCGAATTCCCCCGGGTTGCGCTGACCTCGGATACACAGCCCCCGCTACCGGAATCAGAGCTGCTGAACTACCTGGTGTTCGGGCAGCCGTCCTTCCGGCTGAGTCAGCAGCAGGGATTCGCGCAGCAGCTGGTGGTGCAGGAGGTACTCGGAGGGCTGCTGGCGCAGGAGCTGGGGCAGCTGGGCCTCCCCTGCCAGTACCTCCGCCTGCGTGGCCGGCCCACGGAGATCGCGCTCGGCAGCCCCCTCGCCGGTCTGGGTGCGACGTCGCTGGAGTGCGGCGTGCAGTTGCTTGGAGACGTCTTCCTCACGCTGGAGACCGGCGTCGCGTCGGCGGTGAACTCGAGCCCCTTCAGCGCGCTGCTCGGCGTCAGCCTCGACTGGCAGATCAAGGAGTATCTCGCGGCCCGGATCGCGCGGGAGCCGGTGCGCAGCGGCGCCGGCGCCCTCTTCCAGAGCGCGGACGTGCCGTACCAGTGGTCTGGCGACCTGACCGGCCGCTGGGAATTCGCGCGACCGGACACGACCTCAGCGATGCGCCCGCAGGTTCCGGGGCCGGGTGCACCTGGCGCGCCTGCGCCGCCCGTACCAGCCCCGCCAGCTCCGCCGCCGCCCGGACCGGTCCCGGCGAACACGCCGGCACCGGCTGGGGGAACGCCCCCTGCACGGACTGAGGGCGACTCGGCACCAGAGTGACGGCTGCGGGCCCCGGCGCGTTCCGGGGGCCGGCGCTTGCCCCGTCGGTGCACGAAGGTCTAAATCTAGCGCGCTGGCACGGCGGCGCTGAAGCGGGCTGCAACGTATTCCAGAGGACCATTTGAAGGACTCGACCACTCGATCGGACCGTTCGCTCCGGCGCGCGGGAGAACCGCGGATCGCCCCTGCCGCGCGCGCGCTGCTGCCAGCTGTCGCGGCGTTGGTCATGCTCGCGCAGTCCGCAGCGGCGCAGCTCCAGATCCCGCAGCCGGTCGGGTACGTCAACGACTTCGCGAACGTCATCCCGGCGGAGCAGGAGCAGCGCATCCAAGCGATCATCGACGAGGTCCGCACGAAGTCGGGCGGCGAGATCGTGGTCGTGACGCTGCCTTCTCTCGAGCGACGCCCGGCCAGCGAGGTAGCGCTGCAGATCGGCCGCGAGTGGCGCATAGGGCAGAAGGGTGAGGCGGGGGATTCGGCGCGCAATACGGGCGCCGTACTGCTCGTTGCGCCAACCGACCGCGAGTGGCGCATCGAGACGGGGCTCGGCACGAATGCCTTCATCACGGCGGCCGAAGCAGGGCGAATCGGCCGTGAGCTGATGGTCCCGCGGTTTCAGACTGGAGATTACGGCAACGGGATCCTCCTGGGGGTCGCCGGCCTCGCGCAGCAGTATTCGCAGCGCTTCGGCTTCCAGATGACCGGCGATGTCCCCGCCGCCCCGCAGCAGCAACAGCCCGCAACCGGCTCCCGAGGGCGCTCCTCCGGCGGTCGAGCGCTGATCATCCT
>JAHWJV010000408.1 GCA_019348265.1 Gemmatimonadota bacterium | reverse complement strand
TTCGCGGCCGCCGCGGTGGACGTGGCGGTGGTGGAGGTGGGGCTGGGGGGGCGGCTGGACTCCACCAACGTGCTCCGCCCCGTGGCCGCCGGCGTGACGTCGATCGGGTTGGACCACGCGGAGTGGCTGGGGAGCGCGCTCGACGCGATCGCGCGCGAGAAGGGGGGGATCTACAAGCCCGGCGTGCCGGCGGTGGTGGGGGAGCTCGACCCCGAGATCCGCGAGCTGCTCGCCGCGCAGGCGCGCGGCGTGGGCGCAGCGCCGGTCCGCGTGCTCGCCGACGAGTGCGAGGTGGGTGAGGTCCAGGTGGACGGCGGCGGCACCACCTTCGGCGTGCGGTGGCGCGGCGAGCGCGGACGGCTGCGCACCCCGCTCGCCGGCCGCTACCAGGCGCAGAACACGCTGACGGCGCTTCTCATGCTCGACGCGGCGGGCCCCCGGTACGCCGCCTCGCTCGCCGAGGCGGGCGGGGCGCTGGCCGGGGTGCGGCTGGCGGGCCGCTACCAGCGCCACGGCCGCTACCTGTTCGACGTCGCGCACAACCCCGCCGGGGTCGCCACGCTGGTCGAGACGCTGGACCAGGTCGATACCCCGCGGCCGCTCGTCCTCCTCACCGCCATCCTCTCCGACAAGCCCTGGCGAGAGATGCTCGAACCGCTGCTGGCAGTGGCGGACGGCGTGATTCTCACCACCGCCCCCTCCGCCCCAGAGTCGCGCCGCTGGGACCCCGCTGAAACTGCGGAATGGGTAGTCTCAGAGACGGGCACGCGGCCGCGCGTGATTGACAATCTCGAGGCTGCGCTGCAGCGCGCCGAAACGCTCGCGCCGCACGGCACCATCCTGGTCACCGGCTCGGTGCATACGGTCGGGGACGTGATGGCAGTGTTGGGGGTGGAGGTGGGGTAGTTCCGAAGTACGTAGAACTCGCCCCTACGCGTCGAAGATGGTGCGCAGGCGCGAGTGTTTAGAGGACGACGCAGATGCTGGAACGCGCTTGACCTTGCAGCACCCGGAGCATG
The DNA here is from genome assembly GCA_019348265.1 of Gemmatimonadota bacterium. Taxonomy (GTDB): domain Bacteria; phylum Gemmatimonadota; class Gemmatimonadetes; order Longimicrobiales; family Longimicrobiaceae; genus JAHWJV01. Next base: position 2,672 of record JAHWJV010000408.1, on the reverse strand, counting down.
ACAAAGCCGGGAAGGCAGCTGCGGGCGCTGCATGCAGGGACCCGGAGGATCAGCGGTCTGACCCGTGTGGCGAGCCCGTTCACCTCGGGTCGCTTACCGGGAGCGGTACGGTGCTGCAGGGCAGCATGCCCTTCCGGAACGGCCGACACATCTCGGTGGAGGCGCTGCCGAGCTGCCCACTGAAGTTGTACCCCCAGCAGTACGTGGTTCCACTCGTCGTGACACCGCAGGTATGGCGGCTGCCGCCGCTCATCATCGCGAAGACGAGGCCGCCCGACACCGGGCCGGGCGTCGCGCTGTCGAATTGGGAGGTCCCGTTCCCGAGCTCACCGGCCGAATTGCGCCCCCAGCAGTGGGCCGCGCCGCCCGGCGTGATACCGCAGGCGTGCTCCACGCCGGCGCTCACCTGCCGGAAGGTGAGCCCCCCCGAGACCGGGACCGGGACGGCGCTCGGGGTGGTGCTTCCATTCCCCAGCTCACCGCGGAGGTTGTACCCCCAGCAGTGCGCCGCACCGTTGGCGGCGACGGCACAGGTGTGATTCGTCCCGGCGCTCAGGGTCGTAAAGGTGAGCCCGCCCGCCACCGGCACGGGTACGGTGCTGCGGCAGGACTGAGGCTCGCAGTTCTCGGTTGCCGCTCCGCTTCCCAGCTGCCCGAGCAAGTTCGAGCCCCAGCAGTAGGCCGCGCCACTGGTCGTCACCCCGCAGGTGTGCCACGCTCCGGCGCTCAGGGATGCGAAGGTAAGTCCGCCCGAGACGGGAACCGGTCGGGTGCTGCACGGAGTGGCAATGTTGGCGACCGGGTTGAGACACGTTTCGGAGGCGGCCCCGCGACCGAGCTCGCCGTATCGATCGACGCCCCAGCAGTAGGCGCGGCCATCCCGGGTGAGCCCGCAGGCGTGACTCGGGCCCGCGGTGACCGCTCTGAAGGGAAGCCCGCCCGCGACCAGAACGGGAGTGGCCGCAGGGGTGGTGGAGCCGGTGCCGAGCTGGCCTACGTCATTCGCTCCCCAGCAGTAGGTAGCACCGCCCGGAGCGACGCCGCAGGTGGATCTCACTCCGGCGCCGACTGAGACGAACCTGCGTCCGCCCGAGACCGGCGCCGGTGTGCCGCTGTCGGAGATCGCTCCGTTACCCAGCTGGCCTGAACGATTTGCTCCCCAGCAGTCCAGGGCTCCCGTGGGTGCGATTCGGCAGGTGTAATCGAAGCCGGCACTCACCAGAGGCCGTACGGTTACACTGAGGGCCACGCTCCCGGACCGGTTCTCCACGGCGGCCGTCACCGTGGCGCTTCCCGATCCCGTGGCGGTAAGCACCCCGTCGGAGGTGACCACCGCCACCGCCTCGTCGCCGGAGGACCAGGTGACGGTGCGCCTCAACTCCCTGCCGGACGCATCCCTCAGCACGGCCGTGAGCCGCAGGGTATCTCCCACCATGAGGGTCGAAGTGGCACCGATGATCTCGACCTCCGCTACCGGCCCGGGACCGGTCCTCAGATCACAGCCAGTGACGACCGCGACCAGGAGACACACCGCAACTCGAAGACGCGAGTACGATCGCATGGGATCATCCTCCGGGAAGGAAGCACTCGGATATCTCCATCCTGTACCCATCCATCGATTAGCGCAAGGAAGGATGCGCGTGCACGGTCTTCCTAAGGACTTCGTACTTCCCGGGGGTAGACGCACACCACGGCCGGCTCTACATTGGCGCCCATGTCGAAGTTCGTGTGTCTCCCCGGGTTCCGGGACTTCTACCCCGAGGACCTCGCGGTCCGCGCCCATATCATGCGCGTCTGGCGTGAGGTGGCGCATCGCTACGGCTTCCAGGAGTACGATGGTCCGCCCCTCGAGCTCACCGACCTCTACATCGAGAAGTCGGGGCCCGAGATCGTCCAGCAGCTCTACAACTTCACGGACAAGGGCGGCCGGGAGATCACGCTCCGGCCGGAGATGACTCCGACCTTCGCGCGGATGGTCGGTGCGCGAGCGGGTGGGCTGCGCAAGCCGATCAAATGGTTCGCGATCCCGCAGCTCTTCCGCTATGAGCGTGCGCAGCGCGGCCGCCTTCGAGAGCACTTCCAGCTCAACCTGGACATCGTGGGGGAGGCGGACGTCGCGGCGGACGCGGAGCTTCTCGCCGCCGCCATCGACATGCTCCGCGCGTTCGGGCTGACGGACGCCGACTTCATGGCGCGCGTGTCGGACAGGCGGCTCCTACGCGCTCTGCTGCTCAACGCGACCGTGCCGGAGGAGCGCCTCACCCTCGTCTACAACATCGTCGACAAGCTGGAGCGCGAGCCGCGAGAGCGGATCTCCGAGCGGCTCGCAGCGGACGCCGGCCTCGATGCCGACACCATCGCCCAGGTTCTCGGCGTGTTCGTGCACCGGGACTTCGAAGCGGTACGCGAGGCGTACGGCCTGATCCCGGGGCTGACGGAGGAGATCCAGCGGGTTCACGAGCTCTTCGAGCAGCTGCGGCTGATGGGGCTGGAGAGCTTCGTCCGCTTCGACCTCTCCGTGGTGCGGGGGCTCGCGTATTACACGGGCGTGGTGTTCGAGCTGTTCGACGCGCGCGGCGAGCTGCGGGCCATCGCGGGCGGCGGGCGCTACGACGGGCTCGTGGGGCGCTTCCGCTCCGAGCCCGTGCCCGCGACCGGCTTCTCGATCGGCG
>JAHWJV010000407.1 GCA_019348265.1 Gemmatimonadota bacterium | reverse complement strand
CGATTCGCATGGCTCGCAGGACGGGGATCGCGTTAGATGATGGTGCCGTCGGGAATCTCCGCATTCTTCACCACGACCACGATGCCGTCGCGGATGTAGAAGCCCGGCCCCTCGCCCTCGTTCACCCCTTCCTTGTTCGCGATCACGCAGTTCGCGCCTATGGAGGCGTTGCGGTCGATGATCGCGCATTCGATACGCGTCCCCTTGCCGATTCCGGGCCGCGCCGGCCCCATGAAGGGCGAGCGCGCCTCCGGGTCCTCCCAGGCATAATAGTCCGACCCCAGCAGCACCGTCCGATGCAGCCGCGTCCCCTCGTCGATGAAGGTGCGGATGCCGATCACCGTGTCCGTGATCTCGCTCTCCACGATGATGCTCCCCTCGCCGATGATCGCGTGCTCGATCCTGGAGTTGGTCACCTTCGCGGGCGGCAGCATGCGCGCGTTGGTGTACAGCGGCATCTTCTGGTCGTACAGGTTGAAGTCCGGATACGGCTGCGTCAGCATGATGTTGGTGTCGAAGAACGACCGCACCGTGCCGATGTCGTTCCAGTATCCCGCGAACGGGTACGACACCACGTTACGCTCCCCGATCGCCCCCGGGATGATGTGCTTGCCGAAGTCGTTCTGGTCGGGGTGCGCGTTGAGCACCTCCTCGAGCACGTCCTGCTGGAAGATGTAGATACCCATCGAGGCGAGATAGATGCGCCCGGTGGCCTCCAGCTCGGCCGCGACGGGGCTCTCCTTCCCCGCCAGCTCGGCGCGCTTCGGCTTCTCGTAGAAGTCGGTGATGCGGTGTTCGTCGTCCGTCTTCAGGATGCCGAAGCCGGGCGCATCCGCCGCGACGACGGGCGTAACGGCGATGGTGATGTCCGCGCCGAGCCGCTCGTGGTGCGCGAGCATCATGCGGTAATCCATCGAGTACAGCTGGTCGCCGGAGAGGATGATGACGCGCTCGTGCGGGTAGCTGCGGATGTGCGGCATCGATTGGCGCACCGCGTCCGCCGTCCCCTGGTACCACATCTCCGACACGGACGTCTGCTCTGCCGCGAGGATGGTGACGAAACCATCACGGAAACGGTCGAAGACGTAGGAGCGCGCGATGTGGTTGTTCAGGCTGGCGGAGTTGTACTGCGTCAGCACGAAGATCCGGTCCAGTCCCGAGTTGATGCAGTTCGAGATCGGCACGTCGACGAGACGGTACTTTCCCGCGAGCGGCACCGCGGGCTTCGCCCGGTCGGTGGTCAGCGGGAAGAGCCGCGTCCCGGCGCCGCCACCGAGGATCACAGCGAGCATATTGTCCATCGACATGCGGGGAGCGGGGTGGGTGTCAGTTATCGCCACCGGCGGTACTCGATGGCCCAGTAGCACGTCAAGCGAAACATATTCCCGGGGGCTCCACCCGGCCAGCCGAATCCCGAGCAATCGGCGCGCCGCTCAACTCCGCCAGTGCACGTGCCGAAGCTCTTGGTATCCGCAGTGTATGGTTCCTCTCCCGGAGATCCCCCAAATGCCCGCCCAGAACAGCCTGCCCAAGATGAACAACGCAGCCTTCGCCGGCTTCCTGCGACTGCTGCTGACCCCGCTCAGCGAGACGCCCGAGCCGTCGAAGGAGCTCGGGGCGTATCTGAAGTTCCTGAATCGCGTTCACCCGCGGGAAGAGACGCGCTAATCGCGTCGTCAGCTCTGCCGGGAGCGGATCTCCCGGAGCAGCTCTTCGTCCGAAAGCGACTCGTCCCAACCGCCCGCGAGCTCCAGCTCGACGGAGCGGCTCCCCCCGCTTGGGGTGCACACGACGCGAAAGCGTTCCGTGCCCTCCACGCGCGCCGCGTCGTCATCTCCCGCCCCGCTTTCGGTGAGACCGGCGTACGCTTGTGCGCAGCTCCAGCGGACCCCCTCCTCCGAATCCTCGATCTCCCTCGGCATCCCTAACTCTCCCGTTGTGGTCGTCAGTCAGAAGGCCAGGCATTCAGCAGGCGCCGTACCGCGACGAGCTCCCCCACGTGATAAGCGTTGTGGTCGGCCACCAGCAGCAGCTCCCGGAGATATGTTTGCCCGGTGCCCTGCGGTACCGCGTCGAAAAGATCGATCGTGGTGTCCTCGGCGAGTCGCTTGAGGGCTTCCAGATCCTCGTTGAACCTCGCGACCGCCGCATCCCACGCCTCGGGCGTCGGGGGCTCCGCTGACGCTGGCCAGTACTCGGCCGGCCACCCGGGTTCGATGTACGAAGGATTCCGGCAGAAATCCAGAATGTCCCGCTGGGTGAACCTCAGATGCTCCAGGAGCTCCCACGGAGAATACGGAAGCCCGGACGGCCTGGAGCCACGCAGCGCGTGTGGAATTCCGTGGACGGCCGCGGCGAAGTCGACGTGCGCGTCCCGCCAACCCAGCAGCCGAACGAGATAGGGGCGGAGTGTTTCATCGGACATATTTACACCTGTTTAGGGTGGGCGAAGCAGGAGCGAAAAACGCGGTTTAGGCACAACTCGTCCTTGCGCTCGTGACGATGGAGCATGATCCTTGCGCGGGGACACACCGCGCACCGGCGCATCCATTCCAATCCCGAGAACAAAAGAGGCGGAGCATGGCACGCGAGACAGGTACCGTAGAGCGGTTCATGGACGAGAAGGGCTTCGGCTTCATCAAGCCGGACAGCGGTGGTAAGGACGTGTTCGTCCACCACTCGGCCATCGGGGGCAGCGGCTTCAAGTCGCTCTCTCAGGGCCAGCGCGTCGAGTTCGATCTCGTGCAGGACCCCAAGGGGCCGCGCGCGGAGAACGTGTCGCCGCTGAACGACTAAAGCCGTGGATGGGGTGGGCCGCCGGGGGCAACCCCGGCGCCCTCCCTCCCACCGCGCAGTTCTCGCACGATCCGGGCGACGACCGGCCCCCAGTCGCCCTCCTCCTCCTGGCGAAACAGACGCATCGTCGGATACCACGGTGTGTCGTTGCGTCGTTCCATCCAGCGCCAATCCGCGTTCGCCCGCAGCATCGTCCAGACCGGGATCCCCAGGGCGCCGGCGAGATGCGCGGGCATGCTGTCCACCGAGATCACCAGGTCCAGCGCGCGCATGATCCTGGACGCCTCGAGCACGTCGTCTGATCCCCAGGGCACTCCGAAACCGGCTGGCCGCTCCGCCAGCGCCGCGCCTCGCTGCATCAGGTAGAGCGTCACTCCCGGGATGGAGCCCAGCGGCTCCAGGATCCCTGCGGGCACGCTCCGCCGGGTGTCCCAGTCCCCGGCCCCCCATACCAGCCCGACCGCAAGCTTGTCGTCCGCCGGCCGTGGCGCGGGTTCCACCTCCAGGTACGGTACGTCCGCCGGGATCGTGCGTAACGTGGTGCGGAATACGAAGGGAAGCTCCATCACCTCCACCTCCACGTCGAACCCATCCCCCCCCGCCCGGTCGTGGTCCAGAGGGAGCAGCCGGTCGATCCCGCGCGCGGTGGCGAGCAGAGGCAGCAAGCCGGCCTGCGCGCAGACCGTCACCTCCCCCGCGAGCTCGGATACGAGTGGAGCGTAGCGGATGAACTGGATGGTGTCCCCGAGGCCGTGATGGCAGCGGATCAGCACCCGCTCGACGGCCAGCGACTTACCCGCCCACACCGAACGCTGGTGACGCGGCAGTGACTGGTCGGCGGTGGGGCTGGCCAGAATGCGATCGCTCACCGCCCACGCCAGCTCGAACTCGCCCTTCCGC